>NZ_NCKP01000107.1:0-5549 GCF_002282795.1 Thiomonas sp. 13-64-67 | reverse complement strand
CGTCATTGCGTTTCCAGTGGCCGCAGGGGTGTTCTACCCCTTCACCATCAGTCCCGAAGTGGCGGCGCTCGCCATGTCGGGCAGCTCGGCGCTGGTGGCAGTCAACGCCCTGATGCTCAAGCGCACCCGGTTGACCGGCATTCGCATCGGCCCGGCCACGAACGCCGTGGCCGGGCCGCAGGTAGCAACAGCGCAGGCGTGACATGCAGCCGACAGAGCCATGCGCCAGACGATGCCATCAAGGACCGTGCACCACCATCTTCAACCCGTTCTTTCCTCAAACCCGGAGATTGACCCATGAGTGACTATGTCTTTACCGTGACCAGCCCCAAAGGCTTCGAGGCCACCGTGCAAGCGGCGACCGAAGCGTTGAAACATGAGGGCTTCGGCGTCCTGACTACCATCGACGTGGCCGCCACGCTCAAGGCCAAACTCGGCATCGAGGAACGTCCCTACCTCATCCTCGGGGCCTGCAATCCGCACTATGCCCATCAGGCCCTGCAAGCTGAGCCGGATATTGGCGCGCTGCTGCCCTGCAATGTCGTCGTGCGGGAAGAGGCGGACGGCGGGGTCAGCGTGGTGTTCATGGACCCAGCGGCCGTGCTCGGCATGGTCAAACGTCCCGAGGTAGACAAACTCGGCGGTGAAGTGCGCGACAAGCTCAAGCGCGTCGCCGAGGCCCTGCGCGCCTGAGGGCTGCGTCGGTGCCATCATCAAGGCGCTGATTCGGTCCAGCCGGTCGGTGCCTGGTTATTGTGAACATCCAATGGGAGCATGGTCATGGGCTATGGATATGGAATGATGGGCGGATGGGGCGGCTTCGGTTTGGGCTGGCTCTTCATGCTGGTGTGGTGGGCTTTGATTCTCGCCATAGTTGTGGGCTTGATCCGATGGCTGTTCACGGGCCATTCGGGCGATTCCGGGGTGCGATCTGACAGCAAAAGGCACCTGGAGATCCTGAAGGAGCGCTACGCCCGCGGAGACATCGACCACGAGACCTATGACCGCATGCGGCGCGAACTGGAAAGTTGAGGCTCAGATCATGAAACCGCTACCGAAGTGGCTGCTTGCACTGGCGATCGTGCTATTCGCTTTTTACCTACTCTTGATCCCCGAATTCGGCGTCGCCCCCTTCTGGGGCCAGCGATGGGACGCGGGCGCACCGCCCACCTGGCGTGAAAGTTCCGGTTGGTGGGGGCCACGATCCGGCTACGGCATGATGAACGGCCCGGTCGGGGACTGGGGTGCGCTCGGCGTTCAGAGCGATCACGGCTATGGTGACGACGGCGGTTATGGCTACGGCATGATGGGCGGGGGCATCTGGCCGGCGGCCAGGGGTTCTTGGCAGGAATTGGTCACGCCGCAGCAGCGCGTGCGGATTGGACAGATTCAGGCTGAGGCCTTGCGTCAGGAAGGCGCCTTGCAGCCGCAGCTCTACACCGCTCGCGCCAACCTGCTGGCGGTCAACTCCGTGGCCAAGCCCGATCCGGCGGCACAGGCCAAGGCCGGCGCTGCAGTTGCCGAAATCCTGCGGCAAATCGTCCAAATTCGCCTTCAGGCGGAGCAGCAAATCCAGGTTGCGTTGAGCGCCCCGCCACTGCCGACGGCTTCGTCCGCGCTCAGTCCTTGAAATGCGCGGTCTGACACGTATTGACGTCGAGCTTGCCGAGATTGGCATGACAACCCTTTCCCAAGGCTCAGGGTTCAAGCTCGTTCTGAATCACGTGGATGGGCTGAGGCTCGTCACGTGAGGCGAAACGTCATTGGCATGAAACCGCCAGCGGAGGGAGAGACATGCGTACAAGCCTGCCGCGTGAGAAGTTAGCGAGGTAATCGGGCCAGGGCCGCAAATCGCCCGAAAGTCGCTCAAAAGACTCATTGTTAATCAACTACTTGGCGTGAGTGAATGCGCTTCGACGATCGACTTGACGATGGCCAAGCCGAGCCCCGCCCCTTCGCCACGGCGCTGGCGCGAAGGATCCACGCGGTAAAAGCGATCGAACAAATGGGGCAAATGTTCGGATGGAATGTTGCCGGGATTACATATTTCAATCCTGACCCACCGCTCGTCCTGCGACAAGCGCAGATGGACGGATTGACCGTGCTGCGTATATCGGATGGCGTTGGCGATCAGGTTGCTGAGTGCGCGGCGCAACATCTCCCGATCACCCTCGACTCGGCCGACTTGCCCGTTCAGTTCGAGCGAGACCCCACGGTCCTCCGCCCAGGCTTCGAAGTAGTCGAACAAGCTGCGTATTTCCGCATGCAGGTCAATTCCCGCGGCGTCGCGTCGCATCGGCCCCTGCTCGGCTTGCGCCAGGAACAGCATGTCGCTGATCATCGCGCCCATACGCTCGAATTCTTCAAGGTTCGAATACAGGATTTCCCGGTAGGCGTCCACGTCCCGGGCCTTTGACAGCGCGACCTGGGTTTGCGTCGTGAGATTGGTCACAGGGGTGCGCAGCTCGTGAGCGATGTCGGCCGAGACGTTACGCAAACGCGCGAAGCCTTGCTCGATCCTGGTCAACATGGCGTTGAAGGCGGCCGCCAGATCCACGAGTTCGACTGGAACATGCTTTGGATCGAGGCGTGTGTGCAGCCGCTCAGTTGTCATTTCTCGCATGCGCGCGCTGATGCGGCGCAGCGGCGCGTGCCCTTGGCGTACGGCTAAGGCTGCGACAAGAACGCTGATGAGGCTTGCCATCAACGTCCCCGCCCAAAGAGCATTCTGCAATTCCCGTAAATACTGGAGGTGGAAGTCGATCGCAGTGGCGACGACGACCGTTTTGTTGCCACTACGCAAGACCGCTCCTCGGTAGACGTGGTGATCGGTTCGCCAGATATGGAGCGTATCTAAAGTCAAATGCGTGGTGGCGGGCACCTTTTCGCCCAAGGCATCGAGATCTGGTGCAGTCGTTCCGTACAGCAGCCGGCCATTAGCGTCACGGACGACAAAGTACACATCGTGGCCTCCCGCGATCGCGTCGACGAGTTCGTGGGACTGTGCCACCCCAGACGAAGAAGCCCCATCTCGATGAAGCGCTGCATCCACCGATGCCCAAGCTGATTGCAGTTCGGCCAGATCCATCCGGGAAAAATGCCGCTGGATCGAATATTCGATGCCCCATGCAGAGAGTACGAATATCGCCGTTGTCACCAAGCCAACCAGACTTGTGACGCGAACCGCCAGCGACATGGGGCGGCGTGTTCGGTTCTCAACGCCCATCGGGGACGTCCAGGGTATAACCCATACCGCGCACGGTCTGGATCAACTTGGGCTCGAAACCATCGTCGACCTTCGCTCGCAGCCGACGAATGGCAACATCAATCACATTCGTGTCACTGTCGAAGTTCATGTCCCAAACCTGGGATGCGATCAGGGACCGAGGCAGCACTTCGCCCTGACGACGGATCAGCAATTCAAGCAAGGCGAACTCCTTGCTGCTCAGGTTGATTCGGGTGCCGGCCCGCGTAGCACGGCGCCGCGGTAAATCGAGCACCAGATCGGCGACCTCAAGTTGATCGATTTGCGTTGGGGCGCGCCCGCGTCGCAACAGGGTGCGTACCCGTGCAAGCAACTCGGTGAAGACAAATGGTTTGACCAGATAGTCATCGGCCCCGAGTTCAAGGCCCTTGACGCGATCCTCCACCGCGTCACGCGCGGTGAGGAACAACACCGGCGTATCGTTGCCCGACTCGCGAAGGGATCGGAGGATGCGCCATCCGTCGATGTCGGGAAGCATGACATCGAGCACGATCAGGTCATACGGCGCGATCATCGCGTGATGATGGCCATCAAGGCCGTTGCGCGCCCAATCCACGACGAACCCCGATTCTCTGAGACCCTGCTGTAGATATTCCCCGGTTTTGACTTCGTCTTCGACGATCAGAAGTTTCATCTGCGTTACCTCGCCGGCGCCCCAAGACCGAAGCATACTCTCAATGTAGTTCGCCGAATCTGCCGCGACCATGACAGGACGATGACATCAATGTAATGCCGTGGTCATCCGCATGAAAGCACACCCTGTCTACGCTTCACATTCAAATTTTTCCATTGAACGGGAGCAGCCGAAACCATGCAACGCAATCTCCTCATCCGGCCACAAGGTGTCCATGTTCAACGGCGGCGCTTCGTGCAAGGGTTGGCTGCTGGCGGCGTCATGCTGGGGCTGGCCCCATGGGCGGCGCACGCGCAAGCGGCGCCCACCGCAACCGGGACGGCCCCGGAGCTGCGGGGTCGCGAATTCGATCTGACGGTGGCCGAGACTCCGGTCAATTTCACCGGAAAACCTCGGGTCGCGACGACGATCAACGGATCGATTCCAGGGCCGACGCTGCGCTGGAAGGAAGGCGACACGGTGACGATTCGTGTGACCAACCGTATGAACCGTTCGACGTCGATCCACTGGCACGGCATGCTCGTGCCCTTTCAGATGGATGGCGTGCCTGGAATGAGCTTCAAGGGCATCACGCCCGGTGAGACCTTCGTCTATCACTTCAAGGTCCGGCAGGCCGGCACCTACTGGTACCACTCGCACTCGGGCATGCAGGAGCAAACTGGCATGTACGGCGCCATCATCATCGAGCCCGCGCAGGGCAAGACCATACACGCCGAGACCGATCATGTGGTGCTGTTGTCGGACTGGATGGACGAAGACCCGATGCGCGTCCTGGCCAAGCTCAAGGACGACAGCGGTTTTGACAACTACCACGAGCCGACGGCGGTGGACTTCTTCCGCGATGTCTCCCGCGAGGGACTGCGTGCGGCACTCGACAAGCGCGCGATGTGGGAGCAGATGCGCATGAGTCCGGGCGACCTTTCCGATCTATCGGGCGCCACGCTGACGTATCTCACTAATGGCGTCACCCCTGCCGGCAACTGGTTCGCACCCATCGTGCCGGGCAAGGTCGCACGACTGCGCTTCATCAATGGCTCGGGTGATACCTTTTACGACGTGCGCATCCCCGGCCTGAAACTCACGGTGGTTGCCGCCGACGGGCAGGACGTGGAGCCGGTGAGTGTAGACGAGTTCCGCTTCGGCCCTGGGGAAACCTATGACGTGCTGGTGCGCCCCAGAGACGAGGCGTACACGATCTTTGCGCAATCGATGGACCGTACCGGATACGCACGCGGCACGCTGGCTGCCCGGCCGGGTCTCGCCGCGCCCGTTCCGCCGATGGACCCACGCCAGCAATTGACCATGGCCGACATGATGGGCAACGACATGAGCTCGATGCCGGGAATGGACATGGGAGGGATGAGTATGGACACGGAACCTGCTGTGCGGCACGCGCCGGCCGAATACGGTCCCGGCGTCGACGCCCGCGTCGACCACCCACGGACAAATCTGGACGATCCTGGCGTGGGCCTGCGCAACAACGGCCGACGCGTCTTGACCCTGGCTGATCTGCACACGATCGGTGGCCCGATCGACCCGCGTGCGCCCGGTCGCACGATCGAGATGCATCTGACGGGCAACATGGAGCGCTACACCTGGTCGTTCGACGGCGTGCCGTTCGGGGAGTCGACACCGGTGCATTTCCGCTAT
>NZ_NCKP01000106.1:0-4346 GCF_002282795.1 Thiomonas sp. 13-64-67 | reverse complement strand
TTTGCCTTTTTTGATATGGTAATATTCTCAAAAGGGTTTTTGTCAAAATAATACTGGTTGTTTATGGCAAAATTAAACAAGTCTTTTAACATTGATAGTTTTTTATTTATTCGCAATGCTGAAAGATTTTGTGCTATCAAGCGAGTTTTATAAGCTGTTGCTTGCTGAATGGTATAAGAATTAAAATCACCATCAATAAAAAAACTCAAAAATTCTTCATAGGTAGATTTTTTTTCTTCAATTGTTTTAACTGAATTATCAAGTTTCTTTTCTTCTAAATAAATCTTATAGACTTCGGAAAAAGTCTTATTTGCTTTTTGTTTTGATGATAATTCTTCTATTCTTTTTTGAATAGATGTTTGACCCTCCCGAGGTGTCAATAAATCCTTAATAAAAGAATAGTCTTTTTCTTCAACATTCTTAAATTGTATGCCATTTGGCAAAACAACATCTAATTTTTTAATCTTGTCCATGTGAATTAAAAGATTAGTTAAATGTGAAAAAAACAAGGCTTTATCAAGGTCTTTTGTTTTTAAAGACCTTTTTACTGTTCTATTGCTTTCAGTTGTTCGGAGATAGTACGTTCCGTTCCTATCTCGGTACAGATGGTTAGCAGTTCGCATAGTTTCATATTGTGAAATCTTGGCGAAACTGCACCACTGAATTGCACCACCGAAAAAGGAAAAAGCCCTGATGGTGGCGCTTCAGGGACTCGAACCCCGGACCTGCGGATTATGATTCCGTCGCTCTAACCGACTGAGCTAAAGCGCCAACACGCAAACAAGCCGCGCAGTATAGCGCATCATTTGTTCGTGAAAAGCGGTTTTCGTTTTTCCAGGAAAGCCGCCATACCCTCCTTCTGGTCGGCCGTAGCGAACAGCGACTGAAACAGCCGACGCTCGAAACGCAAACCTTCAGACAGCGACGATTCAAACGCGCGGTTCACGCTTTCCTTGGCCATGAGCACCGAAGCCTGCGAGAAGCTGGAAATGGTTTCGGCCATCGCCACGGCCTCATCGAGTGTCTGCTGCAGCGGCACGACCCGCGCGACCAGGCCGCTGCGCTCGGCCTCATGCGCGTCCATCATCCGGCCGGTGAGGATCAGATCCATGGCCTTGGCTTTGCCCACGGCGCGCGTCAGCCGCTGGGTGCCGCCGGCGCCGGGAATGATGCCGAGCTTGATTTCGGGCTGGCCGAACTGGGCGTTGTCGGCGGCGACGATGAGATCGCACATCATCGCCAGCTCGCAGCCCCCGCCCAGCGCGAAGCCGCGCACCGCCGCAATCACCGGCTTGCGGATCTGCATCATCGCTTCCCAGTTGCGGGTGATGAAGTCCTCCGCGTAGCTGGCGGGAAAGGTCTTTTTCGCCATGGCGGTGATGTCGGCCCCGGCGGCGAAAGCCTTGTCGCTGCCGGTGACGACCATGCAGCCGATGGCCGGATCAGCGTCAAACGCCTTCAGCGCGTCGCCCAGCGCGTCCATCAGGGCGTCGTTCAGGGCGTTGAGTTGCTTGGGGCGATTGAGGGTGATGAGGCCGACGTGGCCTCGGGTTTCGGTGAGGACGACGGCGTCGTCAGGGGTCTCCATGGGCATCTCCTAAAGGGGCGTTTAACTCAGATTTTCCATTAGGACACGGGATGATGGTGCGGCGGATTGGGGATGGATTTGGCCCGGCGCGACAAGCTCATAGCCGAAGCTATGGGCGCGAAGCGCGGGGGCAAAGACGCCCCAATCCGCCCGCCAGCGCCCGTGTAGGGCGAAGCCTCGCCTAATGGAAATTCTGGGTTTAAGAGCATTGTGCGTCACAGTGCGGTGCCCATCCAGGCGCTCAGACGTTGGCGCTGCGCGGTGCGCGGCTTGTCGGCTACGCGCAGTTGCACGCGGCTGTCGGGCAGCGCAAACCAAGGCGTTTCGCTGTGCTGCTCCAGATCTTGCCGCAGCCAGGTGAGACGCCACACATCGCCCGCTCGGGCCTGTGCATGGCGGCGCTCGATCACGGCTTTGCGCGCCCGCTCGCCGTCCAGCATGAGCAGCAGATCGCCAGCGGCCAGCCCGGCGCGTTCGGCCCAGCCGCCGTTGCGCACGCGCTGCACGGTGAGCCAGCCGCCCGCCTGTTCCTGCGCAGCCAGCCCCAGCGCGTCGAGCGGAGTGTCTTCTTGCGAGGCCCATTGAATGCCGAAATCAGCGAACTGCGTCTTGACCGGGGGCAGTTCAGTGCCGTGAACATGGCGGCGGAAGAAGGCGCGCCAGTCGAGGCCGCTCACTTCCTTGAGCAGCGCGGGCAGGGCGTCTTCGGCCACGCCTTCGGCGCGCAGCGGCGCGTCGGCGCGGCCATAGCGCGTCCACAGCCGACGCATCACGTCGTCCAGCGTGGCCGCGCTTTCGCGGCGCAGCCGCAGGTCGATGGACAAGGCGACCAGCGCGCCGAGCTGGTAGTAGCTCACCGTGGCGTTGGCGGTGTTTTCATCGGGGCGGTAATACTTGGTCCAGGCATCGAAGCTGGCCTCGGCCACGCTTTGAACCTGGCGCCCGGGCGTGCGCAGCACCGCGCCGAGGGTGCGGGCCAGACCGTCGAGGTATTGCTGCGGCGTGATCAGCCCCGCGCGCAACACCATCAGATCGTCGTAATACGCGGTGAAGCCCTCGAACAGCCACAGCAGAGTGGTGGGGTTTTCGGCTTGAAGGTCGTAAGGCGTGAAGGCCTGCGGCTTGATGCGCTTGACGTTCCAGGCGTGGAAGTATTCGTGGCTGCACAGGCCGAGAAAGTCGCGATAGTCGCTGTGGGCGCTATGGGCGCTGTCGGTGTCTTGCAGGCGCGGGTGCGGCAGGCTGCGGCGGGCGCACATCAGGGCGGTGCTGTCGGCATGTTCCAGCCCGCCGTAGCCCTCGGCGGTCGGTGCGACCATGAACAGGTACTCGGCAAACGGTGCGCGCTTGCTGCGGGGCTCGAACAGGGCGATCTGCGCACTGCAGATGCGCTTGAGGTCGCGCGCCAGCCGCCGGGTATCCACGGTGTCGTGCGGCTGATTGCCCAGGGCGATGACCATGGCATGCGGGGCCCCGCCCGCACTGAACTCCAGCCGCAGCAGTTCGCCCATTTCAACGGGATGGTCGATCAGTGCGTCGTAGTTTGCCGCGCGTCGGCTGCCGAAGCCGTTGGCGTCGCATTGAACCGCGGGCAAGGTAGTGGCCACTGTCCAGTGCGGCGCGAAGTCGGGGCAGGCGAGGGTGACGGTGTGCGGCTGCTGCTCGCGTCCAGCGGCTGCGAGCAGCAGGCTGCTGGCGTTGAAAAAGCCGCGCTGAGTATCGAGGTAGGCGGTGCGTACCGAGAGATCGAAGGCATACACCCGGTAGCGCAGCCGTAGCGGCCCGTTGCACGGAGCGGCGCGCCAGCGGTTCTTGGCGATTTTGTGTAGTGCGATGGGTTTGTCGGCGCACCAGGCCTGCAGCTGCAAGATATGGCGGGCGAATTCGCGCACCAGATAGCTGCCGGGAATCCAGACCGGGAGCCAGAACTCCTGCCCCGCTGGTTCCGGGTGGGGCAGGTCGAGCTCGACCAGAAACTGGTGCGCGAGTGCATCGGCAACCGATACCCGGTAGCTCGGGCCGGTCTGCGAGCTGTCGGGAGGGGCTTGGACAAGGGCGGCAGTACGGGAGCGAGGTGAGGCAGAGGAGGTCATGGTGTCGTGCGCTGGCATCGATCGGGCGCGTTGTTGTCAGAGAGCACGGAATTTGTAAGTCCGGATTTGAACGTTTCAAAACCCATGCTAACCTGCCGGAAATATTCAGGCTTGGTCCTTTCAACAACACTCTTCAACAACGATTGAGCGGCACCTTCATTGTGGAACGCGACGTTTTTTCTGAAATTGCCGCACATGCGGGAGCGGGGGCTCCGGCGCTGGTTTATCAACCGCAGGTGAGTTTCCCGGCGGGGCAGGTCATCGGGCTGGAGGTGTTGTTCCGCTGGCGCGCGGAAGATGCGCCGAAGCGGCATTCCCCGCTGATGTTTCTGCCGCAACTGACCCCTGCACAGACCAGTGAGCTGTTTTTCTGGGTGATGGAAGAAGCCATCTCCGAGGCGCGGGTGCTGTCCAACTGGACGGGCTGGAACGGCTACATCTCGGTCAATATCGAGGCCGATCAGATCGGCGATCCGGCCCTGATCGAGCACATCAGCAGTACCCTGCAGCGCTACGCCTGGGCGCCCGAGCGCCTGATGGTCGAAGTGACCGAGCGCCGCGCCATCCCAGCGTTTCCCAGTGTGGCGCGCAATGTGCAGTCGCTGCGCAAGTCGGGCGTGCGGGTGGCGATGGACGATTTCGGCGAGGGCTACGCCTCGTTCGAA
>NZ_NCKP01000105.1:0-4195 GCF_002282795.1 Thiomonas sp. 13-64-67 | reverse complement strand
GATTCCGCCACGCAAGAACCGCAAGCAACCCCGCACGTATGACAAAGCACTCTACAAACTACGTCACCTGGTCGAGAACGCCTTCCTGCATCTCAAGCGATGGCGGGGCATCGCCACGCGCTACGCGAAAAACGTCGCCTCATTCGTTGCCGCCGTGCAAATTCGTTGCCTTGCCCTCTGCCCCGCTGACCACCCCAAACTGCTCCACTTATGGCCGGTCAAACTGCCCCAGGCAGGACGGACGGATTATGCCGATTCGGCGGTGGTGGCAATGCGTGAGGCGGCCTCCTTCAGACGGTAACTTTTGCCCTCGCACTCGAGCATGGCGCAGCGGTGCATGAGCCGGTCGAGCATGGTGGTGGTCATGGTGGCATCGCCCAGATACTTGCCCCAGTCCTGCACTACGCGGTTGGAGGTGATGAGGATGGAGCGGCGCTGATGTCCGCGATGCGCCGGGCCAGGAACAGATCGTCCAGGACCAGCAGGTCGGTCCGTAGCGAGCGAACTCGGTGTCGGCCTCCACATAGCGCACGTCATAGCCCTGCAGCGTGGCTTGGTAAGCCACGGCCTTCGCCACATGGCTCTTGCCGGTGCCGGGCTTGCCAATGATCAGCGCGTTGGCGCCCTCGGTGATGCACTTCAGGGTGTGCAACTCGAAGCAGGCGCCGCGCGGCAGCTTCGGATTGAAGCGCCAGTCGAAGTCCGCCAGAGAGAGTCGCTCATCCAGGCCCGAGCGCTTGAAGCGGCGCGCGGTCAGGCGCGAGCGGCGCCGGTCCAGCTCGTCCTGGAGCATGGCCGCGAAGGTTTCCAGGAAGGGCTGCTGAGCGGCCTGGGCCTGCATCACGCGGGTGGACAAGGTCTCGGCGATGCCCGACAGCCGCAGCTCGCGCAGGGCGCGTTCGATCTCGATCATGGTCATGGCTGGGTGCTCTCAAGGGATTGGGTGGTGGCGTGGGCAAAGAGATCGCCGTATTCATCGGCGCTGCGAATGAGCGCGTGTTGCTGGGTCAACGTTGAAGGCGACGCCGACGGTGTCGGGGTGTCGGCCTCCAGAGCGGCCAAGGCATCGGCCACGAGCCGTTCGGTCAGCGCCTTGACGTGGCGGTAGCTGTGCACGCCTTGCGCCATGGCCGCCTCGCAGGCCGCGTCGATAAACCGGTGTGGATAGCGCCGCGCCAGGTTGACGATGCCCCAGAGCTTGCGCTGGCCCACCCGGCCTTCGGGTGGCAAACAGCCTCTCGCACAGGCGTGCTGCCTGAGGGCCGATGGAGCGAGCCTGAGCGAGAATGAAGCGGGTCTCGCGCGAAGGATTGAACACGCGCTCTGCCATGGGCAGCACCACGGTGCCGGGTCGATCCACCCGGGCGTGGGTGCGCAGCAAGGCCTGAGTGCGCAAGTCCCGGATCTCGATGCGCCGCTCGAAGATCCGCACCAGCACCTTGGTGCCAATGGGGGCTGGGCGCGCGGCGTAGCTGCTGCGCTCGATGCGCACACAACTGTCATCGCAGACCGTGCGCTGCACCTCGGTGAAGTACGACATGCCGGTCAAGGGCAGCGGCTGCAGGTGGGCGCGCTCCTCCTCGAACAGGGCCTGCACCTGACGGCGCTCGGCGCCGTGGATGCGTGAGGCTGCCCACTTCACTTCCCAGTGTTCCAGGAAGGCGTTCTGCTCCTCGAGGCTCTCGAAGCGTCGGCCCTTGAGCGCGGTGGCCTGGGTGTGGCCGATGGCGTGCTCGACCGTCCCTTTGCGATTGGGGTCTCGCACCCGAGCCGGGTCGGCCACCACTTCGTAGTGGGCGAGCGTGGCGGCATAGACCGGATTGAGAGCGGGCTCGTACAGGTCGGGCTTCAAGACGCCCTCCTTGAGGTTGTCGAGCACCACGTACCGGGCAGAGCCGCAGAAGTAGCGCCAGGCCTGCTCGTGCAGCTCGGCCCAGACCTGCTGGCTGGACTTCCAGACGACGCGGCGGAAGCTGCGCCGCGAGTCACGCAGCGTGGCCACGAACAGGCGGGGTTTGCGCCAGCGCTCGGTGCCGGGCACGCGAGTGAGCGCGCCCTCGCCGTAGTCGACCTGCATCTCTTCTCCGGGAGCAAACGAAAGGCGGTCGAATTGCTCGGGCGCCTTGTGGCGCAGTTGGGCCACGAAACGCTTGACGGAGTTGTAGGCGCCATCGAAACCCTGCAGGTCCACCAGGTCCTGGTAGATGGCGGTGGCGTTGCGGCCCAGGCGCAACTGGGCGTCGATGAAAGCGCGGTGGGGTTCGCACCGGGAGGTGCTCACCGGTGGGGCAACCGGCGCCAGGGTCGGTGGCCAGGGTGGAGCAGTTTGACTGGGAAAGTCGGTGGCCACCCCGGGGCAGTTTGCTGGGTCGGCGGCAAAGCGCTGCTGATACGCGCGGATGGTGTGGCGTGAGATGCCGGTGATGCGCTCGATCTCGCGCTGCGTGGCGCCGCCTTTGAGCAGCGTCCAGATGGTGGTTTGTAAATGTGGCTTCAAGACGTTCAACCTCGGGCTCCCTCGGGATAAGGGAGCAGAAAGTAACGTCCTGCCTGTCGGGCCTCACAGCACCCGACGCACCTTGCTCAATGCGTCAGATCACCGCGGCCAGGGTGGAGCAGTTTGGGTGGCCATAAGTGGAGCACTTTGGGTGGCCGCCGGGGCTCTCTGGCTGCAAATCTTGTGACGACACTATCAAGCGACCCTGGATACAAGCGGTTTCGCCCAAGAGGTCATTTCTTCAGTATTTCCTCAGGGATGGTGTTCAAAAAGCCACCGCTCACTGGCGTGGCGAGTGTGCAGTCGAGACAATGACGGCATAAAATAGACTGACCTTGGCTTGGACCTGACGAGCCGCAAGACCCGCAAGGCGCAGTTCCTGGATGAGATGAACCGCGTGGGCTGTAGCGGATGCTGTCGTACGCTGCCAAGGACTACCGTGATGCGCTGACCGAATACGGCATCACCGCGTCGATGAGCTGTCGCGGCAACTGTTGGGACACGCCTGCAGCGTGACGCTGTTCGGCTCTTTGAAGGAAGAGCGGCTACACGGGCAACGCTTCAATGCCGACGCCAGGCCATGGGCGAAGTCGTCGCCTGGATGCTCTTGTACAACCGCACCCGACTGCGCTCGACGCCGACCTATGTCAGCCCAATGCGGTTCTAAGAAGACTGGCTCGCCGTTCAACCTCGGCAAGCCAGTACATGAGTCGGCTATGGGATACGGATTGCAGGGGAAAGGTCAAACCGAGCCATTTCTCAGTCGATGATTGCTCACTCTGCAAACCAAAGCATCTATCACTCGGCTGCATACAGCTAGGCGGTCAGAAGTGTGAGTTGCAAGCCAAACGTGCAACTTGTGCCCAACATCTGTTAAAAGAACAGACTCGACGTTCTGAGCATTCACCGCTGAGCTTATGTACCTCTCCTGCACCTCATGAGGGATGACAACATCGTCCGTTCCATAAAAGACAAGCAAGCGCCCCCAATATCGACTCAAAGCAGCAAAGGCAGGTGATCGTGAAAAATCCTGTGTCGAACGTATCACGCGGCGGAACTCTGATCCGAATCGCGCCGTCTCTGCACTGGCGTCATAGGCCGCAGGACAGAAAAGAACTAACGCTTCGGTATTCAGATCCTCGAGTAACCGGCAGGCTGTATGTCCAGCCATGCTGGTGGCCACGATCGCACGGGGACGACGTGGCCGCAAACTTTCGACGACACTCAATGTTTCCTCCCGCCGTCGCTGCAGGCTAGAGTCCTCCAGTATCCCACCGCTTTTTCCGAGCCCGAAGAAGTCGAACGCCACACTTACCACGCCTGCATTCGCAAGTGCCAAGCGAAGATATCTGACGCCCTCTGAGGTAGTGGATATCCCGCCTCCATGCAGAAATAGGACGTACGGGTCTCCACGGCCCGCGACATTCTCAATGGCCGTCGCATGCAAGCGCCTGTCGTCGGAGGGCACTGTGAATGCAGTCTCGATCATGCTTCGCCAACCTTTACTCTGTCCGGACATTTTTAGCCTTGATGAGGAGCGTCAGAAGGTCAGACGCTGCGGTGCGCTGTTGCGCACCGCGCAAACGTGCAAACAGGCTCTAGCAGGCCGTTGAAAAATCCCCCGCTGGCGCCCGCGTCGGCCACTACGATCTGAAGCCATCGGTGAACGACCCAGACGAGGACGATGAGAGGCAACCA
>NZ_NCKP01000104.1:0-4315 GCF_002282795.1 Thiomonas sp. 13-64-67 | reverse complement strand
ATAGGGCTGAACTGCGCGCTGGGCGCAGCCCTCATGCGGCCCTATCTGCAGGAACTCGCCAAGGCCGCGCCCGACACCTTCATCTCCTGCTACCCCAATGCCGGCCTGCCCAACCCGATGAGCGACACCGGCTTCGATGAAACGCCCGAAGTGACCTCGCGGCTGCTGCACGAGTTTGCCGCCGAGGGGCTGGTGAATATCGTCGGCGGCTGCTGTGGCACCACGCCCGAGCACATCGCCGCCATTCAATCGGCGGTGAAAGACGAAGCCCCGCGCGCGCGCCGCCGTGCCGGGTTCTATGCCGACGCGGACTGATTCACCTATGCCTTGACGGGCATTGCGCCGCGCGCAGCGTCTTGCCGGGCGTGCGGGCAAAATCGTGACACCGTTCGAGCCCTAGAGGAGACATGAGATGCAGTTGCCCGATATCCGCGTTGGAGACCGCTGGGTGTTCGTCACCCGCACGCAGGAAGAAATCGAGCGTGGTGACGCCGGTCTGGTGCTGGCCAATCACGTCACGCAGATCGGGCCGAATGGCGAGGTGCATGTCGAAGTGCAGCGCACCAATAAGGCCGACGCGCCGGTGCTGAAAAACATCTATTCCAAGCAGTTCGACCTGCTCTCACGCGAAATCGTGCCGGGCGAGGCGATTAAGTACAGCCCGGCGTTTCCGCAGTTCGACTTTCCGCTGAGCGTGGGCAAGAACTGGAAAGACACCATCACCCAGAGCCAGCCCGATTGGGAACTGCACACCCGGCTGGGCGTGAGTGTGAGTGTGGAGGCCGAACAGACCATCACCGTGCCCGCGGGCACTTTTCACGCCATTCGCCTGCAAGGGCACTACACCGCCGCGCAGGCCACGGTGATGACGCACTACTGGTACGCGCCGGCCGCTGGGCGCGCGGTCAAGGGCATCGAGGACACGCTGTCGATCAATGGCGTGCGCACGAGGTTGATCTACGAGCTGCAGTCGCTCAATCGGCTGCGCGCATAAGGCGGGGCAGGGTCAGCGCGGGTCTGCCGGGCTGACGCGCACCCTGACTTTAAGGGAGTGATCGCCGCCGCCGCGGATGACGCCACGCAGGGGAGAGACGTCGGCGAAGTCGCGGCCCAGGGCGATGCGCACATAGTCGGCCGCTGGCTGTCGGTTGTTGGTGGGGTCGAACTCCACCCAGCCGTTGACCGGGCACCACACGGCCACCCAGGCATGTGAGGCATCGGCGCCGACGAGTTGTTCTTCGCCGGGCTTGGGATGCGAGCGCAGGTAGCCGCTGATGTAGCGCGCGGCCAGCCCGAGGCTGCGCAAGGCGGAAATCATGACGTGCGCATAGTCTTGGCAGACGCCGGCGCGCAGTTCGAGCGCCTGCGGGGCGCGGGTCTGCACTTCGGTGCTCTCGGGGTTGTAGGTGAAGTCGGCGTGGATGCGCTGCATCAGGTCGAGGGCGCCGCCGAGCAACGGTTGCTCGGGCGCAAAGCTGGGGGCGGCGTAAGCGGCGGCGGCGGCAAACAGGGGGGCGAAATGGGTGCCGAAGGTGAACTCGGCCTCGGCTACATAGGGCTTGCCGACGCGGTAGAGCAGTTGTTCGCGCACCTGCTCCCATGGCGGACTGGCGTCCCAGTCGGGCGCCTCGGGCGCACGTACTTGCACCAGGCTGACGGCACGCACGGTCAGCGTGTCATGCGGGCTGTAGTAGGCGAAGAACTCACGCTGGTTGCCGAACACATCGACATCGCTGTGACGATGTTCGGGCTCGGGGTGAATGTCGCAGACGTAGTCGATGCGCTCTTGCGCGGCATGGTCGAGCGGGCAGAGATGCGCCAAATGCTGGGCCAGTTCGACCGGGGTGGCGTACGCGTAGGCGGTTTCGTGTACCACGTGGTAGAGCACGGCGTCAGCCTGCGCGGTAGAGGCGTCTTGAGTCATGCGTGCGGCTTTCAATACCCACCAAGCGTGCGGTCAGGCAGGCTGGCGTGGGCGAAATAGCGGCGGCTGATCTCGTCCGACAGGCGCCAGGCGAGATCGGTGCCCTGGGTCAGGGCGAGATCCAGCCATGTGTAATGCAATTCTTGCGTGTGGGTGCAGAGTTCGGGCAGGTGCCAGTCATCGGGGTCGGGCGCGAGAGCGATCAGGGCTTCCTTGTCGGCGGCCTCGCCGGGCAGTCTGGCCATGCGGGCGCGCAGGGTCTGCGCTACCCAGCCCAGGGCGCGGGGGTTTTCGCGGTCGAGCATGAGCAGGTCGAGCAGGGGCGGAACTTCCAGCCGCTTCTGGTACAGCGCGCGGTAGGTGATGGTGCTGTCGAACAGCGCCAGCAGCAGGTTGAAGCCGCTGTCGCTGTGCACCGCGCCGCTGCGGAAGGCTACGGCCAGCGCTTGCCCCAGCAGCAAGAGGCGTTCGATGTGGCGGCCGATGCTCAGCAGGCGCCAGCCGTCGTCGCGGGTCATGCGGTCGGTTTGCGCGCCGGTGATGGCGCTGAGCACTTCGGTGAGCTGCTCCAGCCCGCGCAAGGCCTGGGCCGACTGCAATTCTTCTCGCCGCGAGGCCGTGGGCAATAGCTCCAGTGCGGTGGCCGAGGCGATCCATTGCCGGTGGTCGCCGCCCAGACGTTCGCGCACTTGAGTGGCCGCGTGGCCCAGCGCCTGTAGGTTCTGCACGATGCCGCCGGCGTGCTGCCCCGGCACGAGCCCGCGCACCACGCAGTGCTCAAAGCCTTGAGGGTTGTCGCGAAGATCGGGCGCTCCCTTCTCGACCAGGCCGTTGCTGCGGCACCATTGATCGAGCATGTCGCAGACGGCCGGGCCCAGATCGTCGTCGCCCGACAGCGCGCGCAGGGTGATGCGCGCCAGCCGGGCGCTGAATTCGGCGCGCTCGCAGTAGCGACCGAGCCAGTAGAGGTTTTCGGCCGCCCGGCTGGTCACCACGCGGTGATGGTTGATCAGATCTTGCGGGCGCATCGGCTCGGGCAGCAGGGTGGAGCTGTCCACCGCGTCGCCGGTGATGATCCAGGCGTCCTGGCTGCTGCCGCCGCGCTGCATCGACACGGTGTTGCCCCCGCGCGGCGCGGTGCGCACCAGCCCGCCGGGCAGCACGCGCCAGCCGCCGCGGCCGTCTGACAGGGCATACACCCGCAGCATGGCGGCGCGGGCGGCCAGCCGCTCATTGCTCCACACCGGCACATGCGGCAGGGGTTGATATTGCTGCAGGGTGACCAGTGCCGGGTTGGACTGCACCCGTTCGCGCCAGGCGGGCAGTTGGCCGTAATCGAGGCTGGCCATCACCGTGGGCTCGAAGCCGCAATCCGCGTGCACCGGTTTGATCACCCAGGCGCGCAGATCGTCCATCGGCGCGTCGCACACGCCGGGCTCGCCGCACCACCAAGTGGGCAGCGAGGGCAGCTGGAGCGGCTCGCCCAGCAGGGTCTTGCACAGCTTGGGCAGGAAGCCTTGCACCGCAGGCGATTCGAGGAAACCGGCACCGAGCGCGTTGGCCACGAGCACGTTGCCCGCACGCACCGCCTGCAGCAGCCCGGCCACGCCCAGCATGGAATCGGGACGCAGTTCGAGCGGGTCGCAGAAGCTGTCGTCGAGACGGCGCAGCACCACATGCACCGGCTCCAGGCCGCGCAGGGTTTTGAGGTAGAGCGTGAGGTCGCTGCCTTCGGCCAGGGTGATGCCCAGGTAACGCGCCAGATAGACCTGCTCGAAATAGGTTTCGCTATACGGGCCGGGGGTGAGCAACACTACGCGACTGCCCACGCCGCCGGGCGAGAGCCGCAGCAGCGTATCCATCAGCAGCCGGTAGCTGGCGGCCAGGCGCTGCACTTTCAGGTGGCTGAACGCGTCCGGGAACAGGCGGGAGATGAGGATGCGGTTTTCCAGCAAATAGCCCAGGCCCGACGGCGTCTGCACCCGCTGGTTGACCACGCGCCACACGCCGTCGGGCCCACGCGCCAGATCGAAGGCGGCGATGTGCAGCCAGATATTGCCCGGCGGTGCATGGCCGTGCAGGGCGCGCAAATAGCCGGGATGCCCCTGCACCAGCGCCGGTGGCAGCAGCCCTTCCTTGAGGGTGCGCTGCGGGCCGGTGTAGAGGTCGGCGAGGATGGTGTTGAGCAGCGCGGCGCGTTGGGCGATACCTGTGGAAATCTGCTTCCACGAGGCTGAGTCGACCAGCAGCGGGAACAGATCGACCGACCAGGCGCGCACGGCTTGCGCGGCATCGGCGTGGACGTTGTAGGTCACGCCGTCGTCGTGAATCTGCTGCAGCAACTGCTGCTGCCGGGCGCTCAGGCTGTCGAAGCCGCCGGAGCCGAGCAGG
>NZ_NCKP01000103.1:0-3863 GCF_002282795.1 Thiomonas sp. 13-64-67 | reverse complement strand
GCAGCTCTCAGCCGTCACTCAACAGAACGCCTCGGCTTCGGAACAACTCGCGGCCACCGCAGAAGAGATGAATGCGCAGGCGCAGGCTTTGCAGGAAAGCATGGCGGGCTTCCGGCTCAGCCAGGAAACGCAGGTCACGGCGGCTAAAGCGGCCGTACGGCCTGCTGCGGGTAAGGCCCGGGCGGCTACCGAGGACAGCCTGCCGGTGCTCACGCAACTGCAGCCGGAGTTCGTGCGGTTCTAAATCTCAACACACCCATTCACCCACTCACCTTCCGTTCACAAGGAACTCTCATGCGATCCAGACAGGGCTTCAAGCTCGACATTCGCCGCAGCCTGTTGCTGCTATCCGCGCTGTTCATTCTCGGAATGATCGGCATCACCCTGCTCAATGTGAGCCGCTTGCAGTCGTCCATTCTGACCGAGCGCGAGTTCATGCTGCGCAACGCCACGCAAACCGCTGAGGGCGTGATTCAGTATTACTACCAGCAGGCGCAGGCCGGCAAGCTGACCACGCAGCAGGCCCAAACCCAGGCGATGGCCGCCGTCAAGGACATGCGCTACGGCGCAAAGAAAGACGGCTACTTCTGGATCACCACCGACACCACCCCGGTGCCAACCATGCTGATGCACCCCACGGTGCCCGCGCTCATCGGCAAGGTGCTCGATCTGCCCAAGTTCGACAACGCCACCGGCTATCGCCCCGGGCTGGAGGCCAAGCCGGTTGATACCGACGGCAAGATGAACCTCTACACCGCGCAGAACCTCGCGGCAAAAAATCCCGATGGCGGCATTTTCGAGTACCGCTTTCCCAAGCCCGTTGCGGGCGGCGGCGCCACCCAAGAGGCCTTCCCGAAAGTGGCCTACGCGATCAATTTCGCGCCTTGGCACTGGGTGATCGGCACCGGGGTGTATGTCGATGACGTGAGCGCGGCCGCTTGGGCTTACAGCACGCAGGGCCTCATCATCTCGGTCATCGGCATTGCCCTGCTGGTGGCGCTGGCGCTGTTCATCACCCGCCGCACCAACGCCTCGATGCGCAACGCCTTCGCTGTGTTTGCACGGCTTGAGCAGGGTGACTTGACGGTTCGCATGGACCGCCGCAGCAACGACGAAATCGGTCAGGTCATGGCCTCCGCACAAAAGATGATCGACCGTTTTACCCAGACCATCGGCTCGGTGCGTTCGTCGGCCGAGCAACTGCTCTCGGCGTCCACGCAGGTGTCGGCCACTTCGCAAAGCCTGTCGCAGTCGTCTTCGGAACAGGCCGCTTCGGTGGAAGAAACCTCGGCGACCGTCGAGCAGGCCGCTGCCTCGATACGCCAGAACGCGGACAACGCCTCTGCGGCCGATGCGCTCGCCCAACAGGTACTGCAACATGCCGACAGCAGTAAAACCGCCGTTGGGCAGGCTTCCACCGCCATGCAAACCATCGCGGATCGCATTTCTCTGATCGATGACATTGCGTACCAGACCAATATGCTGGCTTTGAATGCGGCGATTGAAGCGGCCCGCGCCGGAGAACATGGCAAGGGCTTTGCCGTGGTGGCCGCGGAGGTGCGCAAGCTGGCCGAGAAAAGTCAATCCGCAGCCAAGGAAATCGGCGATCTGGCCTCTACAACGGTCAAGCACGCCGATCACGCCACTCACCTGATTTCTGAATTGGTCACTCTGAAGACGAAGAACTACGGTCTCGTCCAGGAAATCTCCGCAGCGACCACGGAGCAGTCCACCGGCATGCAGCAGATCAATCAGGCCGTCGCCCAGCTCTCAGCCGTCACCCAGCAGAACGCCTCGGCTTCGGAACAACTCGCGGCCACCGCCGAAGAGATGAATGCGCAGGCCAGCGGTCTGCAAGACCTCATCAGCCAGTTCAAAACCGACGCCCAAGCGACGCCAGCCGTAGCCCAGTCGCGCACAGCAACGGCCCCCGCGCGCCGACCCGCTGCCACGCCGCGCCCCACCCTGGCTGCGGCCGGTGCGGGCGACTTCGTCAAATTCTGATCAGCCTATTTTCCAAGGAGCCCCATATGACGACCGCCATCGCGCATCCGTCTTTCACCCCTGCCCTGCAACTGGCGGGCAACGCCCAGCCCACCAGCGGCCAGTACCTGACCTTCACCTTGCAGAACGAGATCTATGGTCTGGACATTCTGCGGGTACGGGAAATTCTGGAATACACCCGCCCGACCACAGTGCCGATGATGCCGGCCTTTGTGCACGGCGTGATCAACCTGCGGGGCAACGTGGTGCCGGTAATCGATCTGGCGCAGCGCTTCGGCCGCGCGCCCACCGCCTTGCAGGCTCGCACCTGCATCGTCATCGTTGAAATCGAGGGCGAAGACGGGCCGCTGGCCATCGGCGTGCTGGTCGATGCGGTCAACGCCGTACTCGATATGGAAGCCGGCCAGATCGAACCGGCGCCGAGCTTCGGCACCGGCCTGCGGCAAGAGTTCATCCGCGGCATGGCGCGCACCGACGCCGGCTTCATCATCCTGCTCGATGTGGGCCGTGTGCTGTCGGTCGAAGACATGGCGGGTCTGGCCAGCGCCTCGCATATGGCCGCCTGATTTCTTTTTTAACCGATTTTTCTCCCCTCTTTTCATCGACCAGAGCACGCCATGACCCTCGCTTTGCATCAACGTCTTCAGTTCCGCATCCTTGCGCCGATCGCCTTGCTGGTGATCGTCGTGGTCGCCACCGGCTCGTTCCTGATGGTGCGCAACGCGCAACACAACGTCGGCGTGGAGATTCAACGTGAATCGCAGCAGCAGATGGGCGAAATCGTGCGCACGCTTGACATCACCAAGAATCTGCTCAACGAGCAGGTGCATGGCTCCATGCGCCTGCTGACCGAGCGTGGCGCGCAGCTCGGCGCGCCTTCGCTGGGCGCGCCAGTGGAGCTGGGCGGAAAAATGCTGCCCGATCTGCAGTTTGGCAAGACCAGCGAGGTCAACCAGTTCGGCCTGGTGGACGGCGTAACCAAGCTGTTTGGCGGCACCGCCACCCTGTTCGTGCGCAGCGGTGACGACTTTGTGCGCGTGAGCACCAATGTCAAAAAGCCGGACGGCACCCGCGCCATCGGCACCCTGCTCGATCCCAAAGGCAAGGTGATTGCCGACATCCGCGATGGCAAAGCGTTTTATGGCGTAGTGCAGATTCTGGGCAATCCCTACATCACCGGCTATGAGCCCATGCGCGACGCCAGCGGCAAAATCATCGGCATCTGGTACGTCGGCTACAAGGCGCAGATCGACGCCATCAAAAACGAAGTCAGCAAGCTGCAACTGCTGTATGGCGGCAATCTGGACGTGACCGACAAGTCCGGCAAAGTGATTTTCGCCACGTCCAATATGCCAGCCCAGATCAACCCGGACGACTGGATCACGTCATCGAAAGCCATACCCGGTTGGGGCTTCACCGTCACCACCCGTTACGCGAAATCCGTCGTTGCCAGCCACACCTGGGAGCGGGTTCTGCCCATTCTGATGGGTGGGTCGATCATGGTTCTGCTGATACTCGGCGTCACCGCCTTTCTTCTTCGCCGCCTGGTGATTCGCCCTCTGGCCGAAGCCGTTTCCGTCGCCCAGCGTGTCGCCGAAGGCGATCTGTCGGTGCGGGTGGCTTCCACCTCGAAGGATGAAACCGGGCAGTTGCTCGCTGCTTTGAGCGAGATGGTCGGGCGGCTGACTTCGGTCATCGGCTCGGTGCGTTCGTCTGCCGAGCAACTGCTCTCGGCGTCCACGCAGGTGTCGGCCACTTCGCAAAGTCTGTCGCAGTCGTCTTCGGAGCAGGCGGCGTCGGTGGAGGAAACCTCGGCCACGCTGGAGCAGGCGACCGCTTCGATTCGCCAGAACGCGGAT
>NZ_NCKP01000102.1:0-6941 GCF_002282795.1 Thiomonas sp. 13-64-67 | reverse complement strand
ATCAGATTGCGATGTACCTCGACGACGAAGCGCCGATTGCCGGTGGACGCGAGATCTGGGGCTTTCCGAAAAAGCTCGCCAAGCCGCATCTCAGCGTGGCCGCCGACACCCTGCTGGGCACGCTCGACTATGGACCGGTGCGTATCGCCACCGGCACCATGGGCTACAAACACCGCGCGCTCGACACCGCCAAAGTGCTGGCCTCGCTGCAGCAGCCCAACTTCCTGCTCAAGATCATTCCGCATGTGGACTGCACCCCGCGCATCTGCGAGCTGGTGCAGTACGACCTGGAGGACATGGTGGTGAAAGGCGCCTGGGAAGGCCCCGCCGCGCTGGAGCTGCATGCCCACGCGCTGGCCCCGGTGGCATTGCTGCCGGTGCTCGAAGTGGTTTCGGGTGTTCACATCATCACCGACCTCACCCTGGGTCTGGGACGGGTGGCGCATAACTATCTCAAACCGTGAATGTTTTGAGCGCCCCCAGACCTGCCGCGTTCGCGTCAGGCCCCCCGAGGGGGATGAGAAAACTTGGGGCGGCCCGGCGTTTTCTCATGAGCCCCGGGCCAAACCCGTCAACCTGACGGCTCGGGGGCAGTGAACAGTTCGTATTAGCGGTGTATAAAATCAAGTTGCGCGTCAATCCGGAAATGGCGCCGATTCCCCGGCAATGAAGCACTGTTTACGAGTGTTGCCCTCTATAAACCGGAGTGATTGTCAGGCAATTGTCGCTAGACTTCGACTCGCATGACACTGATGCGCTAAATTTCAAACCTCCACTAATACAACCGTTCACACCGAGGCCATGATGAACTCTCTACTGCCCTGCCTGCAGCTTCCCACCCCCACCGCGGAGGCTCGCCATGTCTGAAAAAATTGGCGGCATCGACCGCATCGACCGTCGCCTGCTCGATCTGCTGCAGGAAGATGGCCGCATTGCCAATCTGCGTCTGGCCCAACTGGTCAATCTTTCGCCCACCGCCGTGCTGGAGCGCGTCAAGCGGCTCACGCGCGACGGTTTCATTCTCGGCTACGAAGGTCGGCTCAACCCGAACCTGCTCGGCGCGGGGCTGATGGTGTTCGTCGAAGTGCAGCTCGACCGCTCGGTGGCCGACAGTTTCGAGAAATTCCAGTCCGCCATCAAGGTGCGCCCGGAAATTCTCGAATGCCATATGGTGGCCGGCAATTTCGACTATCTGCTCAAGGTGCGCGTGGCCGATATGGCGGCCTACAAGACGTTTGTGGCCAACGTCATCGCCAACCTGCCCGGCGTGCGTGAAACCCGCTCGTTCGCCGTGATCGACGAGGTGAAGAACACCACCCGGCTGCAAGTCGAACTCTGACCGTCTTGCGGCCGAGAGCTGCAGCAAGGCGCGCGCGAATCTGACCGGTTCGCGCGCGCTTTTTTATTTCCGCGTTTTCGGCGTGAGCAGCACCAGCACGGCGCACAGCACCATAAAGGCGGCAAGCACCAGAATGCCGCCGTTGGTGCTCTGCGTGGTCTGCTTCACCCAACCGATGATGGACGGGCCGAAGAACCCGGCCAGATTGCCCAGCGCGTTGATCAGCGCAATGCCTGCCGCCGCCGCGGTGCCCGCGAGGAAGGCGTTGGGCAGCGCCCAGAACAGCGGCAGCACCACCATGATGCCCACGGTCGCCAGCGTCAGCGCCACCATCGCCAGCGTGGTGTCGGTGCTCCATAACGTGGAGAGCACCAGGCCCACGGCGCCGATCAGCGCGGGAATGGCCACGTGCCAACGGCGCTCATGGCGTTTGTCCGAGCTGCGGCCCACCAGAATCATCGCCACCACCGACACGCCGTAAGGCAGCGCGACCAGCCAGCCGATGGTCAGCGGATCGGTCACCCCGGTGGACTTGATCAGCAGCGGCAGCCAGAAGCTCAGACCGTACAGGCCGATGACCACGGAGAAGTAGATCAGCGCCATCAGCCACACGCGCGGATCGCCCATGCCCTGCAGCGCCGAGTGCGCTGGCTTGGTCTGCGCCTCCTGGTCGAGCGCGTGCTGCAGCGCGTTTTTCTCGTCCGCGTTCAGCCACTTGGCATGCTTGATGCCATTGTCGAGATAGAACAGGGTGACGATGCCCAGCACCACGGCCGGCAGGCCTTCGAGCACGAACAACCACTGCCACCCGGCCCAGCCGTGATGGCCGTGGAAGTGGTGCAAGATCCAGCCCGACACCGGCCCGCCAATCAAGCCGGAGAGCGGCACCGCGCTCATGAACCAAGCGGTCATCTGGCTGCGCCGCGCCGCCGGATACCAATAAGTGAGATAGAGGATGATGCCCGGAAAGAACCCGGCCTCGGCCACGCCGAGCAGAAACCGCATCACATAGAACTGCGTCGGCGTGGTGACGAACAGCGTGAGCGCGGAAATCAGCCCCCAAGTGATCATGATGCGGGCGATCCACACCCGCGCGCCAACCCGGTGAAGAATGAGGTTGCTCGGCACCTCGAACAAAAAATAGCCGAGAAAAAAGATGCCCGCGCCGAGCCCGTACACCGCGTCGGAAAACCCGAGGTCGCCCTTCATCTGCAACTGGGCGAAGCCAATGTTCACCCGGTCGAGATAGGCGACGAAATAGCACAAGATCAGGAAGGGAATGATGCGCCAGCCGATGCGGCGATAGACCGCTTCGGCTGGCGGGGCTGCGGGCGTTGCAGGATGTGTTGCCATGAAAGTCTCCTTGTCGTTGTGGTTCAAACATGAGGGCTCATGAGAAAACGCCGGGCCGCCCCAAGTTTTCTCATCCCCCCTCGGGGGGCCTGACGCTTCGCGGCAGGTCTGGGGGCACTCCTCTCGACCCTTCAAACCCGGTTCAAAGCCGGGATTAGCGCGTCATCAACGCGGCTTTTCATCCACCGTCACGGCAACCGGCTCGGCGGCTTGCGCCTCGGGCTGCGCCTTGCGCTGCGACGCATCCCCCAAGGGCGCAAAGTATAGCGCCGTGGCCATGAGCGGAATCACCAGCCCGCCGCCGTTGATCATTTCCATCACGATAACAAACGAAGTCAGCGGCGACTGCGTCACCGCTGCAAGATAACCCACCATGCAAATGGCCACCAGGGCCGACTGCGGATACTGCCCGAACCACTGGCTGACCCACTGGCCGAACCCTGCGCCGATCGACAGCGAGGGCGAGAACAGCCCGCCGGGCAGGCCGGTGATGTAGGACAGCACCATGGTGAGCCACTTCACCAGCGGGTAATACCAGCTCACCTGCTCGCCGTGATTCATCAGCAAATGCCGCGCCTGGTCGTAGCCGCTGCCCCAGGTCTGCCCGGCCGAGGCGATGCCGATGATGGCCACTAGCAGGCCCAGCCCCGCGCCCCACGCCAGCGGCGAACGCTCGCGCCAAGCCAGCACCTTCGCAGGAATCCATCGCACCTGTTTGAGCAAGGCCAGATTGAACGCCGCCCCGGCCAGACCGCAGACCACCGCGGCGATGACCACCGGCAAGACGAAGGCCAGCGGAAAAATGTCCGGCGCGGTGATCTGGCCGAAATACAGATAGTTGCCCGCCAGCGCCAACGAGACCAGGCCGGAGAACACGATGCTGGTGATGAGCACGCCGTTGGTTCGCACCTCGAAGCTGCGAGTGAGCTCCTCGATGGCAAACAAAATCCCGGCCAGCGGGGTGTTGAACGCGCCCGACAGACCCGCCGCCGAGCCCGCGAGCAGCAACAGGCGCTCCATGCGCAGCGAGACGCGCGGATAAAACCGCCGCATCTCGACCATGATGGACGCACCGATATGCACCGTGGGCCCCTCGCGGCCCAGCGTGAGGCCGCCGAGCATGCCCATCAGCCCGAGACCAACTTTGCCCAGCATGATGCGCAGGCCGAACAGACGGCGGATGCGGGTCGGGTCTGGCTGGCCATGCAGCGCAGCAATCACCTGCGGAATGCCGCTGCCCTCACTGCCGTTGAACCATTTGCGGGTCATCCATACCGCGCCGCCGGTCAACGCCGGAGTGATGAGCAGGGCCAGCCAGGCCCGGCCGTCGATCCAGCCGAGAAAAATCGCCAACACATCGTTGGCCCAGTTGGCGAACTGCACCGCTGCCAACCCCACCAGGATCGCCCCCACCCAGAGCACGCCGTAATTCAGCCACGATCTGCGAAGTTCTTTTCGGGTGAGTCGCCAAATGGCGGCGGGGCGGTAACGAGCATGCATGGGGAACAAGAATAGCGGGACGGCGCGCACTGGCCATGAAGAGCAAGGCCTCTGAAATACGCATTCGGATGAAGCGGCAAAGCGGACAAAGCGTCATGGTGCGCGACCCATCACCATACTGCACGGGGTAAATCTCAATAGAAACAGAACGTTGCCTGTGTCCCTGCTTGCAATTCAGGCATTGCACTTAAGGGTTTTTACGCACTAGGATAACCCGGCATTTTTGACAAAAGTTAAAACACAGGCGCGTTCACAACCGCTGACACCTTGCGAGAAAGCCTTACCTATGCGTTCCCTTCATCTGCTCACCGTGCCGGAAAAACTGCTGCATACCGGCTTCATTTTTCTGGTCTGCATCGGCTTGCTCTGTGCCGAAGCCTATCTCTACGTCACCCACGCCGGGCTGGACGGCAAGACCGGGGTGACCCTCAAGGACATCCAGATTTCGTACTACGGCAATCGCGACAGCAGCAAGCTGCAAACCGTGCTGCCCACCATGCTCACCAACGCGGGCGTGCCGAAAGAGCAGTGGCCGCAACTGCAGAAGACCATCGACACCTGGGTGGTCGGCGGGCAGACCAAGGCCGGCTACGAGACCGAGATCAAGCCCATCCTCGCGCAACACTGCCTGATGTGCCACAGCGTGGCCATGAGCAAGCAGCTGCACAACCCGCCGCTGGCTTCGTATGAAGACGTGAAAGCGGTGGCCAAGGTCGACACCGGCATGTCGTACAACTCGATGCTGATGACCGGCATGGTGCACCTGACCATGCTGGGGCTGATTTTCTGGGTGGCCGGCTGGTTGTTTTTGCAAACAAGGGTGCACAGCCAGATCAAGGCCATTTCGGTCATCACGCCGTTCATCGCCATGCTGCTCGATTTTTCCGGCTGGTTCCTCACCAAGCAGAACCCCGACTTCGCCTGGTTTGTGCTCATCGGCGGTGCGCTCTCGTGCCCGATCGCTATGATGGAGATGGGCGTAGCCCTGTTCGATATGTGGATCGGCCTGCCCAAATTCCTTATGCAGCGCATCGTGACCGAAGTGCCCAAGACGGCGGTGCGCCCGGCCACAGCCTGATCATTTTTACGTTTTACCGACCCCGCTGATGCGGGGTTTTTCATGCGGCAAACGGCGCAGCGGCGTCACCGGCGCTCCTTAGAATGCGCGGCATGACGATCGCCCAAGCCCCCTCCTCCGCCCTTTCCGTCGTCGTCCTTGCCGCAGGCAAGGGCACGCGCATGCGCTCCGACGCTCCCAAAGTGCTGCAGCCGCTGGCGGGCAAACCGCTGCTCGGCCATGTGCTCGATACCGTGCATCACCTGTCAGCCGAGCGCGTAGTGGTGGTCACCGGTTTCGGCGCGCAGCGGGTGCAAGAGGCCTTTGCCCATCAGGCACACCTGCGCTTTGCGCTGCAGGAGCCGCAGCTCGGCACCGGCCATGCGGTGCAGCAAGCCCTGCCGGACCTGCCGGGTGACGGCGTGTGCCTGGTGCTCTATGGCGACGTGCCGCTGGCGTCCGCCAGCAGCCTGGCGCCGCTGGTGGCGCAGGCGCAGACGGGCGCGCTCGCCCTGCTCACCGTCGAGCTGGACGACCCGACAGGCTATGGCCGCATTCTGCGCAACGCCGACGGCGCGGTGCAGGGCATCGTCGAACACAAAGACGCCACGCCGGCGCAGCGCGCGGTGCGCGAATGCAACACCGGCATTCTGTGCGCGCCGCTGCCCGCTATGCGCCGCTGGCTGGGCCAGTTGCGCAACGATAACGCGCAGGGCGAGTACTACCTCACCGACGTGGTGGCCCTGGCCGTGGCCGACGGTGTGCCGGTGCGCGCCTCCACCGTGGCCGACGCGGACGATGTGCTCGGTGTGAACGACCGCAGCCAGCTCGCGCATCTGGAGCGCGTGGTGCAACTGCGCACTGCGCGCCGCCTGCTCGACGCGGGCGTCACCCTGGCCGACCCGAGCCGCATCGACGTGCGCGGCGCGCTGCACTGTGGCCGCGATGTGTTCATCGACGTGGGCTGCGTGTTCGAAGGCGAAGTGCATCTGGCCGACGGCGCCCGCGTGGGACCCTACGCCGTGCTGCGCGATGTGCGCGTGGGCGCGGGCACGGTGGTGCATCCCTTCTGCCATCTCGACGGCGCGAGCATCGGCGCGGGCGCGATCATCGGCCCCTTCGCCCGGCTGCGGCCCGCGACCGCCCTGGCCGACGGCGTGCACATCGGCAACTTCGTCGAAGTGAAAAACGGCACACTGGGCCCGGGCTCCAAGGCCAACCACTTGAGCTATGTGGGTGACGCCACGGTGGGCGCGCGGGTCAACATCGGCGCGGGCACCATCGTGGCCAACTACGACGGCGCCAACAAACACCGCACCGTGATTGAAGACGATGCGCACACCGGCTCCAACTCGGTGCTGGTCGCGCCCATCACCATCGGTGCGGGCGCGACGGTGGGCGCGGGCTCCACGGTGAGCAAAAACGTGCCAGCGGGCAAGCTCACGGTAGCGCGCGCCAAGGCCGTCACCCTCGACGGCTGGAGCCGCCCGGTCAAGAAGAAATAAGCCCAGGCACGCGCGGCGCGAACTTGCTGCGGTGCACCGAAAAAAACGCGCGCACATTGCGCACCTGATTCGCCGCGGTAAACAACCGGTGCACCAGGGCGTGATAGGCCGCCATGTCCACGACCAGCAACACCAGCACGAAGTCCGGCCCGGGCGACACGCGGTAGCACTGCTGCACCTCGGGCAC
>NZ_NCKP01000101.1:0-4001 GCF_002282795.1 Thiomonas sp. 13-64-67 | reverse complement strand
GCGCACCGCCGATGCCCTGCTGCACACCCATGCTGGCGGCGTGACGGTCAACGATACCTTGCTGCACTTTGCGCAAGACGAGTTGCCCTTTGGCGGCGTGGGGGCGTCCGGCATGGGCAGCTATCACGGCCGCTGGGGATTCGATACCTTCAGCAAGCTCAAGCCCGTGCTGTTTCAGGCGCGGTTCTCTGGCGTCGGGCTTGCCGCGCCGCCCTACGGGCCGCGTACCCGCTGGCTGATGAAGTTCATGGGAAGGCTGTGATGCGCAGGCGCTGGGTCAAGAAGTTCGCGGTCATCGTGGCGTTGTGCGCCGTTGCGGGCACGGCGAACGCGCAAAGCGCACCCGAGCCCTTGCCAGCCTCCGGCGCCAGCGATGTGGCCCGCACGGTGACGCCCGGGCTTCGCTTTGCCGCCCCGGCGCAGGCGGCCGCCATCACGGCAGACCGCTTGCTGCTGCTCGCCCCGGACGGGGCTGCGGTTCGCGGCCTGGTGCGCACCTCCGGCGACCGCGCAGTGTTCGAGCCCACCGTGCCCTTGGTTGGCTGCACCACCTACACCCTCCTGCTGAACGCGCCAGAGCGCGTGCGCAGCCGCTTCACCACCGCGTGCAGCGCATGGAGTGCGCCCGTGCAGATCGACGACAGCCGTACAGCGCACAAAGTCGATCTGCCCGTCAGCGGTACGCAGGTGGCGGCAACGGCCGACGGTGGCTTCGTCGCGGTGTGGTTTCAGGACGATGCGGGCCGCCGCGCCATTCTGGCCACGCGCTTCAACCCGGACACGCAGGCCTGGAGCCGCCCGCAAGCCATCGATCTGCAAGGGCCGCAAGCTGGGGCGTCGAGCATTCCCGCCATCACGGCGGATCGCCAGGGGCGCCTCACCGTCGTGTGGTTTCAGGCGGTGAATGGCCGCAACGCCGTATTTGCGGCGCGCAGCGATGGCGGCGCGTGGCAGGCCCCGCAGCGGCTCGATCAACCCGCGCTGCGCGGTAACGCCACCAATCCGCAACTCGCCGCCGACGCCGCGGGCAATGTCACCGTGGTCTGGCAGCAGCCCGACGGCCGCCACACCGCCATTTATGCGGCCCATTGGCAACAGGCAGCGCTGCGCTGGCTGCCCGCGCAGCCCGTTGATCGCGGCCCTGCCAATGCCTACAACCCGGTGATCGCCGCCACGCCGCAAGGGCGGGTGGTGGCCGCCTGGCAGCAGGGGACTTCCGGGCGCGAGGCGGTGTTTGCCGCGGCGTTGCAGCCTTCCGGCCAGTCGTGGGGTGCGCCACGGCGTCTCAGCGCAGAGGGCATCGCCGCCACAAGCCCGGCGCTCACGGCTACACCGCAAGAAGCCATCGTCGCCGCATGGGTGCAGGGCCGGGATGCGTTGCGGCGTATTGCCGTCAGCCAGCTTCTGCCAGAGGGCAGCGGCGCTGCGTTCCGCTGGAGCGCGCCGCAGATTCAGCACAGCACGGCCTTCACCGGCCCGGCGCTTTCGCCCGCGCTCACCGCCGATGCCGCGGGCGATCTCACGCTGGTGTGGGAACAGGCCAAGTCGGCGCAGGGCGGCCCGGTGCGATACGCCATACTCGCCGCCCGGCGCGATGCCGCCGCAGATACCGCCTCGGCTCGCTGGTCGCCGCCGCAGCAGATCGACGACCCCGCGCTGCGCAGCGCGGGCAATCCGGTGTTGGTAACCGATGCGGCGGGCAATGTGCGTTGCGCCTGGTATCAAGACGGGCCCAGCGGCATGCAGGTGCAGACCGCGCGCTACAACCCGGCCGAGCAGCGCTGGGAGGCGCCGCAGACCTTGTCCGACCCGAGCACCACGGTGCAGGCCAGCTTTCCCGCGCTGGCCGTCGATGCGGTGGGGAGCACCATGGCCGTGTGGCAGCAGTTCAACGGCTGGCGCACCCTGGCCGTCGCCCGCTGGCTGCCGTGAGGTCGGTTCAGGCCGTGTCGGTGCAGCGACCGAACAGCCAGAAACAACGCCATTGGCGCATCGCCGCCTTCACCCAGTAGTCGATCTGGCCGGTCTGGTTTTCCATCAGCGCATTGAAGTGGCTCTGGTAGTTGTCTTCCGGCAACTCTAGATACGCCTCGGTTTCGCCGCCCTCGTTATGCACTTTCATGCCGGCCCGGCGCGCGATTTTGAGCATCGCGGCATTGCTGCTCAGGCACTGCATGTAAAGCACCCGCAGCCCGCGGTTGCGCGCGTCCACCGCCGCGCGTGCAAACAAGCGCGTGCCGATGCCCAGCCCGCGGCCTTTGGGCAGCACCGAGACGCCAAACTCCGCCCGCTCCGTCTGCCCCGGCTCGATGGCGATATGCGCTACCGCCAGCAACTCCAGCTTGCGGTTGAACACGCCAAAAATCTCGTCCGATTCGAAGCGGATGGAATCGACGTAAAGACGCACGCGCTCGTCGCTCGCGGCGTAGCCAAAGCGCAGATAGCGATCATCCGGCCCCAGCGCCAGAAAATGCCGCAGCAACTGCTCGCGATGTTCCGGCCCGATCGGGCGAATCGGGATGATCGGCGCGGACAGATGCCGAGCGCGGGGCGGGACGGCCGACGCGCTGCCTGTGGCTTGCAAGGGAGCGGTCTCGGGAGGCTGAGTCATATCGAATAGAAGCAAGATTGCTGCAATGCAGCATAGATCACATAGTTTAGGCGCTGCTCCTGCAAACACAAGGAATAGGGACATCGCCGCGCCCTTGCCGCCACAACACGCTTGAAAATCAAGCACTTGTGAGTGCCCCCAGGGCCGGGCAATCCCCACCCCAACCCTCCCCACAGGTGGGGAGGGAGTGATCTCACCTCCCCCACGTCGTGGGGAAGGTCGGGAAGGGGACGGCCCAGCCCGCCCCCCGTGGGGGATGAGGCCCGCGGCTCCAAGCTGCCCTGCGGCAGCTTGGACGGTGCCGAATCCGAGCAGCTTGCAAGCGGCGAGGTGGTCAAGGAAACTTGGGGCGGCCCTGCGTTTCCTTGAGGGTGACAAACCCGCTGACCTGTCTATAATGGCACGTTTGGCTTTGAGCGGGGGCCAGAAAACCCATGCCGGCGGGCGCGGGGCAGAGCGTCTCAACTTTGAAGAACATCTCGACATTGAGGCCCGCTGCCGCACATCACTGGTGGGCTCATTCATATCTCGCTCAAACATCGTTCATAGGAACAACCATGAAAACCTTCAGCGCCAAACCGGCCGAAGTCGTGCATGAGTGGTTCGTGATTGACGCAGAGAACAAGGTTCTCGGTCGGGTCGCCAGCGAAGTGGCCCTCCGTCTGCGTGGCAAACACAAACCCATCTACACCCCGCACGTCGATACCGGTGACTTCATCATTGTCGTCAACACCTCCAAAATTCGTGTGACCGGCAACAAAGCCAACGACAAGACCTACTACCGTCACACCGGCTATCCCGGCGGCATCTACGCCACCAAATTCAAGGATATGCAGGCGCGTCACCCCGGCCGTGCGCTGGAACTGGCAGTCAAGGGCATGTTGCCCAAAGGCCCGCTCGGTTACGCCATGATCAAGAAGCTCAAGGTCTATGGGGGTGCAGAGCATCCGCACAGCGCCCAACAGCCCAAGACTCTCGACATCTAAGGACACGCGATGATCGGAAACTGGAATTACGGCACAGGCCGTCGCAAAAGCTCCGTGGCCCGCGTCTTCATCAAGAAGGGCACCGGCAAAATCACGGTCAACGGGAAAGACGTCGAGCAGTATTTCGGCCGTCAGACCTCCATCATGATCGTCAAGCAACCCCTCGTTCTCACCGAGAACGTCGAGAGCTTCGACATCAAGATCAACGTCCACGGCGGCGGCGAAACCGGCCAGGCCGGTGCGGTGCGTCACGGCATCACCCGCGCGCTGATCGACTACGAGGCCACCCTCAAACCCGCGCTCTCCAAGGCAGGCTTCGTCACCCGCGACGCCCGCGAAGTGGAGCGGAAAAAAGTGGGCCTGCGCGGCGCCCGTCGCGCCAAGCAGTTCTCCAAGCGCTGATA
>NZ_NCKP01000018.1:0-26995 GCF_002282795.1 Thiomonas sp. 13-64-67 | reverse complement strand
AAACGAATTTATGATGATCGTTTTAGAGGATGATTGCAATAGGTTTTCTGCAAATTCTCCAGGCCCGTTGCATGCACGCACCACCAGGCCACCGGAGCCTCGTGGCCGGAGCCTCGTGGCAGTCCTGCAGACCAGCCCCCCGAGCTGCGGCAGCAGCGGGGCACGCCGCCACCGCAGCCGCCGGTAGGCGGCGGGTCAACCGTGTGCGCGGCGAGGTAAAAATCTTCACTCGCGGCGCACACATTACCTATACAGAAGATGACCACCGGGCAACCCTATGCCCGGCACGCGCAGCGCGGCTCAACTCCCCGCGCAAGCGGAACCAGGGGCAACCCTGGCGGCGGCCAGCGGGCCGCCATCACCGGGCAGGGGGCTTCAGACACCCCCGGCCCGGCCCCATAGGGGGTTATCCCAGCTTCTTCGCCAGCTTTTCCGCCTCGATGTGCGTGTAACGCTTGAGCATGGACAGGCTTTTGTGTCCCGTCATGCTCGCCACTTCCATGATGCCCAGGCCCTTCTCGAACAGGCGCGACGTGGCCTCATGGCGCAGATCGTGAAAGCGCAGATCAGCCAGAAACGCGGGGTCGGGCCGGGTGCGCTGCGCGTCGCACTCGGCTTCGTACAGGCGCCTAGCGCGGGTGCGACAGCTCTTCCAGACAGGTTCGAAATTGTTCGTGTTTTTCCAGCTAAAGACCTTGCCGTCGATTCGGCGCGGCATGCCTTGCAACGCCGACAACGCGGACCCGGACAACGCGACCGTGCGTGAACTGCCATTTTTGGTACGCGGCAGGTGAGCCGTGCGCCTGGCCAAGTCGATGTGTTCCCATCGCAGTGAGAGAAGCTCACCGAGTCGCATGGATGTTTCCACTGCAAGCACCAGGATGGGCCTGATCTCCCGCGATACCCTCAGCCGAGCGCCGGGCACCGTGGCGCGCATCAGATAGTCCCACTCGCCCGGCTTCAATCGCCTGTCGCGAGCGCACCCGGCTTCGCTGGGCTTTTTTACGCCCCGCACCGGGTTGCCCGCGGGCAAGTGGATCGATAGTTCGTTCTCCGCGTACCAGAACATCGCTGAAGCGGCCTGCAGGTAATGCTTGACGCTGGACGCGCTGAGTCCGCTCGCCAACAAGCTGTCTCTCCACGCGGCTACATCGATGGCGTGCACATTGGCAAGGAAAAGCGGGCCGAAGCGCTCTCGAACGCCGGTGATGTACACGCGCAGCGAGCGATAGGAACGCATGGCGGTTACTGTCTCCATGTACCTATCGGCCAACTCCTTGACCGTTACCCGCGCGGCATCGTTGCGCAATGCCGCCGTGTTGCCTCTCTGTGCTTCGCGCTCAATTTCCCTGGCCCAGGACTCGGCGTCGGACAGTAGATCAAAGGTGCGCGAAATAGACGGCATGCCTCGCCTGCGTACCTGCGCCCGGTATCCGTTTTTCCTCTTCTCGATATAGGCCATAGCTTCTCCGAACGGTCGTTCGATTCCCCCTATATTCCCCCAAATGAGGAATTCTCACGACAAGAATCAAGCATTCATGCGGGTTATAAGCCTAACCTATTTTCTCTTGATGGGCGACTGGGTGATGTGGTGGCAGATGCTGACGCATCGGCTGTGACGGGCGGTTCCGATAGCAGTTGAGCCAGACTCCAGTCGCGCTCTTCATCGCTGAGCATGTGGCCGAGCAGCGCCGAGGTGTGAGCAGCGCGCTTTTTATCGAGCAGCAGCGCGTCGATCAATGGCCCAAGGGGCGTGGCCTCGGGGTTGCAGAGCAGCGCCCAGCGCGAGGGGCTGCGGGGCTTGGCGGCGACCTTGCCGATCCAGCCCAGACGCTCCAGCACGGTGAGCAGGTCTTGCAATTGCAGGGGATCGATGCGCAGGCGCTTGGAGAGTTGATCGGCGGGCAGGCCGCAATCGGGCGCGAGGCGCGCGCCGTGGAGCAGCTTGAGCACTTGCACCGCGTTGAGAAACTCGGCGCCCGCATAGCCGTCCAGCCGGATCGCGCGCACACGCAGCGAAGGCAGATAAGCCGCGATCATGGCGCCGACCAGCACGGCGATCCAGCTGAAGTAGATCCACAACAGCAGCAGGGGCAGGGCCGCAAAGGTGCCGTAGACCGCGGTGTAGGTGGTGACGGTGGAGAAATACCAGGCCAGCGCCCGCCCGCCCAGACTGAAGGCCAGCGCGGCGACGAATCCGCCAATGAGCGCGTCGCGCCAACGCACTTCGGTGTTGGGAATGAAGCGGAACAGCGCCGCCAGCGCCACAGCCATGACGGCCCACGAAGCAAAGCTCAGCAAGGCGCTGGCTCCGCCGGGCAGGTGATGCAGCAAGCCGCGGTGTGCGCCAGCGACAAAGCTCATCAGACCGATGCTCGCGCCCAGCACCAGTGGGCCGAGGGTGAAACCGGCCCAGTAGAGCAGCACGCGCTGCGCCAGCGAACGGGGCCGCGGGGTGCGCCAGATGGCGTTGAGCGCACGGTCAACGGTCAGCATCATCGAAGTGGCGGTGACGATGAGAAAAACCACGCTGACCACTCCGAGGCTCTTTGCCTTGGCGGCGAAATCGCTCAGGTAGTGATACACCTTGTCCGAGATGCCATCGGGCAGCATGGTTTGCGCCAGATGCGCCTGGATCTGCCCCTGCATTCTGTCGAACGCCGGAAACGCGGTGAACACCGCCAGCACCACGGTGAGCAGGGGCACCAGGGAGATGAGGGTGGTGAAGGTGAGACTACCCGCGGTTTGCGCCAGATTGTCCTGAGCAAAGCGTCGGGCCAGGGTGCGCAGGCTGGCGAGCAGGGTGTCGGAGGGGCGAAGGCGGGGCATGGCAATACGATAGCGGCATGAAAGACATCCTGATTCTGTATTACAGCGTACACGGCGGCACCCGCACGCTGGCCGAAAGTTTGGCGCAAGGCGTGGCGCAGGTGCCGGGGGCGCTGCCGCGGGTGCGTACCGTGCCGCGGGTCAGCACCGTGGCGGAACAGACCGCACCGTCCATTCCCGACGAAGGGCCGCCTTATGTGGAACTGAGCGATCTGCAGGAATGCGCCGCTCTGGCGCTGGGCTCGCCCACGCGGTTTGGCAATATGGCCGCACCGCTCAAATACTTTCTCGACCAGACCTCGGCGCTATGGCTTTCGGGCGCTCTGGCGGGCAAGCCGGCGGCGGTGTTCACCTCCACCGGCACGCTGCATGGCGGCCAGGAAAGCACGCTGCTGTCGATGATGCTGCCGCTGCTGCACCACGGCATGCTGATCGTCGGCCTGCCCTACACCGAGACGGGGCTGATGACCACCCGCGGCGGCGGCACGCCCTACGGCGCCAGCCATCACGCCGCGCTCGACGCCAGCCTGCCGGTGAGCGAAGAGGAAAAGCGCCTGGCCTTCGCGCTGGGGCAACGGCTGGCGCGAGCGGCGCTCAAGCTTGCGGCAGACTGAACCGGGCGCATGATGTCGGATTCTTCTCAACCGTTATCGACCGCCTCCTGGCAGCATGTCTGGCACCGGGGTGCGGTAGCCAGCCTGCTGGCGCTCATTCTGCTGTGCGTGGTCTGGGAGCTTTGGGCGGCGCCGCTGCATCCCGGAGGATCGCTGCTGGTGTTCAAGGTACTGCCCCTTTTGCCCGCCGTGCCCGGCGTGTTGCGGGGCAGGGCGCAGACGTTTCGCTGGCTGAGCCTCCTGTTGTGGTTTTACGCGGCCGAGGGCATCACCCGCGCGCTGACCGACCCCAGCGCCGCGTCGCGCGGGCTGGGGTGGATTGAACTGCTGCTCTCGCTGCTGTTGTTCCTCAGCGTGGCCGGTTTTTTGCGCACCGGAGCGCTGCGCCATGCTGCCCGCTGAACAGCATCGCTTTCTGGACGCCTTGCGCGCATTGCTTGGCACGTCGCATGTGCTGCACCTGGCGGAAGACTGTGCACCCTATCTGACCGATTGGCGTAAACGCTATCAGGGACGCGCGCTGGCCGTGGTGCTGCCGGGCGACGCCGCGCAGGTGGCCGGGGTGGTGCAGCTTTGTGCGCTGCATGGCGTGGGGGTGGTGCCGCAGGGCGGCAATACCGGCCTGGTCGGCGGGGCCACGCCAGACGCCAGCGGCGAGCAGATCGTGCTGAGTACCCGGCGGCTCAACCGCATTCGGTCCATCGACCCCGCGGGCGGCGTGCTCGTCGCGGAAGCCGGGTGTGTGCTGGCCACCGTGCAGCAAGCCGCGGCCGAGCACGGTCTGCTGTTTCCACTGTCTCTGGCCGCTGAGGGCAGTTGCACCATAGGCGGCAATCTTTCGACCAACGCTGGCGGCACGGCGGTCTTGCGCTACGGCAATGCCCGCGAGTTGTGTCTCGGACTGGAAGTCGTCACCGCGCAGGGCGAGGTGCTCGACGCACTCAACCTGCTGCGCAAGAACAATACCGGCTACAGCCTGCGCGATCTATACGTCGGCGCCGAGGGTACGCTGGGCATCATCACCGCGGCGGCGCTCAAGCTCTTTGCGCAACCGGCGGCGCAAATCACCGCGCTGGTGGCCGCGCACGAAGTGGCCGCCGCCATTGACCTGCTCGGCTTAGCAAACGCCCGGCTGGGGTGCAGCCTGACCGGCTTCGAGCTGATGAGCGCGCACAGTCTGCAACTGGTGCAGCAGCATTTTCCGCAGCTCGCTTTGCCTTTTGAGTTGCCCAGCGCTTGGTGCGTGCTGCTGGAGTCGAGCGAAACCGAGGGCGAGCCGCAGGGCAGGGCGCGTCTGGAGTCTCTGCTGGAGACAGCGCTGAACGATGGCTTGATCGTCAATGCAGCCGTGGCGCAGAGCCTGTCGCAAAGCCAGGCGCTTTGGCATTTGCGTGAATCGATTCCGCTGGCGCAGGCGCAGGAGGGACTGAACATCAAGCACGATATCGGCGTGCCGCTCTCGCGCATGGTCGCCTTTGTCGAGTCCACCGCCGAGTTGGTGACGCAGGCGCTGCCCGGTGCACGCCTGGTGGTTTTCGGCCATCTGGGCGACGGTAATTTGCACTACAACGTGCAGGCTCCGGTGGGCGCGGATGCGGCACGTTTTCTGGCCGAGCATCAAACCGTTTGCAACCGCATCGTGCACGATGCCGCGGTGGCTTGCGGCGGAACGTTCTCGGCAGAACACGGAGTCGGCCAGCTCAAGCGGGACGATCTGGCGCGTTACGGCAACCCGGTTGCGCTGGCCCAGATGCGCGCTCTCAAGCAGGCGCTCGATCCGCAGAATCTGATGAATCCGGGGAAGATGTGGCCGGGCTGATACCCGGCAGCGCTTCGCCGCAGCGGCGGCAATAGCGGGCATCTGCAGTGTGCCCGACCAGCCCGCAACGCGAGCACGCCGTGGCGTCTTCCTCTTGCGCCTGGCGGTGTTCTTCGACGCGGCGCTGGTTCCGATACGAGTTGATCAGCTCCGCCGAATAGATACCCGTCGGCACGGCGATGATGCCGTAGCCCACGATGATGATGCCCGAGGTGATGATCTGCCCCAGCGCCGTCTTCGGCGTGATGTCGCCAAAACCCACCGTGGCCATGGTGACGATGGCCCAGTAGATGCCACGCGGGATGCTGGTGAAGCCGTTTTGCGGCCCCTCGACCAGATACATGATGGAGCCGAAAATAGTGGTCAGCGTCAGCACGCTGAGCACGAACACAAAAATCTTGTTCTTGCTGCGAGACAGCGCATCGAGCATCTGATTCGACGCGCTGGTGTATTCCATCAGTTTGAGAATTCGGAAAATACGCAGCACCCGGAGAGTCCGGATAACCGTCAGATGGCCCGACCCGAGAAAAAGCAACTCCAGATACGCCGGCAGGAAAGACAGCAGATCGATGATGCCGAAAAAGCTGCGCGCATACCGCCACGGGTTCTGCACCACGGACAGCCGAAGCACATACTCCAGCGTGAAAGCGATGGTGAAAATCCACTCTAAAACATAAAACACTCCATGCGCACGAACCTGCACGGCCTGCACCGAATCGAGCACGGTGATCAGCACGCTGAGCAGAATGAAGCCGATCAGCACCAGATCGAATAGCTTTTCGTCGCGCTCGTCGTGGTAATACATCACCCGGTACCAGTACGCCCGCCACCCCTCCTTGGAGCGTGGCGCAAGCTGGGTGCTGGACTGTCGGTTTTGCATCGGCGTAGGCGTAAGTAAGGCGCTTCGCGATTCTATGGGGGCGCAACTCGGGGCTTGCGGCCACCGATCAGTGGAGCCTCCGGTTGGGGCTCTTCGCGACTGAGGCACCGCACGACGATCCCGGGCATTGGATGCAAGCGGGCAGTGATGTCCTGCGCGACGGTCCTTCATCCAAATTACAGCACGGCGCTGTCGAGTTCGGCTTGCCTTTCAGGCTACCGAAACATCGGCTGGAACGGTGCGAGCCCGGTGCCCGCCGCAATGAAGACCTTGCGCTTGGGCGCGGTCGGTGGCCTTTGTGTTGCGGGCGACGGTATCAGTCAGCGGCATGGGTTCCCCCCATCTAGGCATGTACCCCATGCCTTTCTGATGTACCCCTGCTTTGTACCCCTATCGCCTCGCGGATGTCAAAGAACGACACCGAACAGCTACGGAATAAAAAAAGCCATAAAGCATTGATTTCTGTATGCGTTACGGCTCTCTTTGAACTATACCGAATAATAAACTGGTGGGCGGTACTGGGATCGAACCAGTGGCTTCCACCGTGTGAAGGTGGCACTCTACCGCTGAGTTAACCGCCCAAATCACCCTTCCGTTCCAGGAAGGACGATCAGCAAAGTCGCCAATTATTGCACACTTTTTTCGGTTCAACTGTTTTAGCTCGCCTCCGCGCCCGGACGCCAGATGCTCTTGCCTTGGCTTTTTTTGTCGAGCAATTGCAGAAACGCTTCATGCGCGGCTTGCTCGTCGCTGCTGGGGGCGCGAACGGGCAGGGAAAAATGATCGAGTCGGTGCGAAGCCACGCTCATCTGTTGTTGAGGCGTCTCCAGATCGATCACCAGGCTTTCTTGACCTCGCGTGAGACTGAGATAGACCTCGGCGAGCAATTCGGCGTCGAGAAGTGCGCCGTGCAGGGTGCGATGTGCGTTGTCGATGCCGAAACGCTTGCACAGCGCGTCGAGGTTGTTGAACTTTCCGGGGAACTGCAGCTTGGCCATCGCCAGCGTATCGGTGACCAGCGGGACGTGTTGCTTGAAGGCGGGACGGTTGAGTCGCTCGAGTTCGGCGTCGAGGAAGGCGCAATCGAAGGGGGCGTTGTGAATGATGATTTCGGCATCGCGCACAAACTCGAGCAGGTCGTCGGCGATCTGCTCGAAGCGCGGTTTGTCGGAGAGAAATTCTTCGGTGAGTCCGTGGACTTTGAGGGCGTCGGGGTGGCTGGCGCGGTCCGGGTTGAGGTAGGCGTGGTAGTGCTTGCCCGTCAGCCTGCGGTTGAACAGTTCGACTCCGGCAACTTCGATGATGCGGTCGCCGCTGGCGGGATTGAGGCCGGTGGTCTCGGTGTCGAGGACGATTTGGCGTGTCATGCGGGGTGGGTCTCAGGCAAAATAGGGGGTTTGCTGCGCCGCTTTTTGAATGGCGGCCACTTTGCGCGTAGCGGCGGGCTGCAAGGCCTCAGGTCTATGAAATTCAAATTCTTTTCCCGCTACGCAGCCCAAAGCCTACCCCAGATGCAAGCCGTCGCGAGATGCGACCCGGCCAGACCATGAGCACTAACGAATCCGAACTGAACCGCGAGCAGATCCGCAGGCGACGCACTTTCGCCATCATCTCTCACCCCGACGCGGGCAAGACCACACTGACCGAAAAGCTGCTGTTGTTCTCCGGCGCGATTCAGATTGCGGGTAGCGTGAAGGCGCGCAAGGCCAGTCGCCACGCCACTTCCGACTGGATGGAGATCGAGAAGCAACGGGGCATTTCGGTGGCCTCGTCGGTCATGCAGATGGAGTGGCGCGATTGCGTGATCAATCTGCTGGATACGCCGGGTCACCAAGACTTTTCTGAAGATACCTATCGCGTGCTGACCGCAGTGGACGCGGCGTTGATGGTGATCGATGCGGCCAATGGCGTCGAAGAGCAGACGCTGCGTCTGCTCGAAGTCTGCCGGGCGCGCAACACGCCGATTCTCACCTTCGTGAACAAGATGGACCGCGAGGTGCGCCAGCCGCTCGACTTGATGGACGAGATCGAGCGCAATCTGGGCATGGCCGTGGTGCCGTTTACCTGGCCAGTGGGGATGGGGCGCGAATTTCACGGCGTTTATGACCTGCGCCTGGACCGCATGCGGGTGTTCCGGCCCGGCGAGGAGCGGGTGCGCGACGACGACCAGATGCTGACCGGGCTCGACAATCCCGAGTCGGCGCGCCGCTTTGGCCAGCCCTACGAACAGGCGCAGGGCGAAATCGGCTTGCTGCGCGAAGCAGCGCCTGCTTTTGATGCGGCGGAGTTTCTCGCAGGGCGTCAATCGCCGCTGTTTTTCGGCTCGGCGATCAACAACTTCGGCGTGCAGGAGGTGCTCGATGCGCTGGTGGAACTCGCGCCGTCTCCATTGCCGCGCGCGGCGACCACGCGGGTGGTGCAGCCGGACGAAAGCGCGTTTACCGGCGTGGTGTTCAAGATCCAGGCCAATATGGACCCGGCTCACCGTGACCGCATTGCGTTCGTTCGCATTGTCTCGGGCCATTTCGAACGCGGCATGAAAATTCGGGTGGGGCGCACGGGCAAGGACATTCGGCCGGGCAGCGTCGTGACCTTCATGTCACAGCGGCGCGAGTTGCTGGACGAAGCGTTTGCCGGCGATATCGTCGGCATTCCCAATCACGGCACGCTGCATCTGGGTGATAGCCTGAGCGAGGGGGAAGAACTGCAGTTCACCGGGCTGCCGTTCTTCGCGCCCGAGATGTTTCGTGCGGTCGAAATTGCCGACCCGATGCGCAGCAAACAACTGCGCACCGGGCTGCAGCAACTGGGCGAGGAGGGCGCGATTCAGGTCTTTCGCCCGTCCACCGGCGGCAGCCTACTGCTGGGGGCCGTGGGAACACTGCAGTTCGAAGTGGTGCAGCACCGGCTCAAGTCGGAGTATGGCGTGGAGGCGCGCATGGAAAGCAGCAAATACCGTATGGCGCGCTGGTTCACTTGCGACGATCCGCAGGCGCTCAAGCGGTTCATCGAAACCAATGCCCACCGCATCGCCTACGACGTGGTCGATGCGCCGGCGGTCTTGCTCACGCACGCCAGCGAATTGCGGGTGATGCAGGAGCTGGCGCCCAAAATTCAGTTCCATACCCTGCGTGAGCATGCCGGCCAGGTGTTCAAGACCTCGCTGCAGACTTGACGGTCAGGTCGCTGCGGGTTGTTGCAGACTGGGGCAGACGACGCCCCGGTAGGCGTGCCAGCTGGCATGGCCAATGACGGGCAGCACAATGATCCAACCCAAGCCAAAAGGCAGCATGGCCAGCAGGCTGATGCTGCCGATCAACGCCGCCCAGAAGAACATCGCCACCGGATGCTCCAGGCAGACGCGCAGGCTCGTCAGCGCCGCGGTGATGGCGTCCACGGGCCGATCGAGCATCATGGGGATAGACACCACGCTGATGGCGAACACCAGCCCGCCAAACAGCAGAGCGACCCCCAGATAAACCAGGACGAATGTGACGTTGGCAGGGTCGAGCAAGAGCCGCAACACGCCGCCAGTTTCGGGCATGCCCGCATCGAAAAACAGGGCAAACACCACCAGCGCGGTGCGCCCCCACAGCAACTCGATGACCAGCAGCAGTCCGGCGAAGATGGCCACGCTGCCCCGGTGAGGCCACCAGCAGCGGATACAGAAGTTCAGCTGCGCCTTGAGATTAATCTCGCAGCGGCGGCTCGCTTCCATCAAGCCCATGGCCAGGGCGGGGCCGACCAGCAGCAGGCCAGCGGCCAGCATCAGGGTGTATTCGGGCGAACTCGCCAGCGTCCAGGCGAGCAGCCAGCCCAGCGCGGTGAAAATGAGCCCGTAGCTCAGACCGACAACCGGGCAGCGGGCAAAGTCGCGCCAACCGGCGGCCAGCCAGCGAAAAGGTGTATTCCATTGCAGGCTGCACACGCTCACACGGGTGCGGGTTTCCGCGGCTAGCGGGTGATGCTGCGCTTCTTCTGGCGTCATATCCCTGTTCTCCTCCATGTTGGGGGCAGCCGACTTAGGGCAGCCCATCCAACTCAGAGGCTAAGGTGTGACAAACCGTCGCACAACCCGGGATACCCCGTGGTGTCTATCGTGATGTCTCAGCTGGTATGGGCGCTGGCTTGCGGCAACCAGATCTGAACCTGCAAACCGCCAGGCTGAGCATTGCTGAGCTCAAGGCGCCCGCCCATGGCGGTGATGGTTTTTTCCACGATGGAAAGACCCAGGCCCGTGCCCTTGGCCGAGGTTCTGGCCGCGTCGCCGCGAAAGAACGGACGGGTGAGCTGGGCGAGGTGATCGGCCGGGACGCCCGGGCCGTGGTCGCGCACGGTGAGTTGCACATGGTCGATGCCCGGCTGCAGGCTGATGTCGAGATCGGTGTGCACTTCACCCGGCGTCAAGGCGTAGCGCTTGGCGTTTTCCACCAGATTGACCACAACGCGTTGCAGCTCCAGGGTGTTGGCGCGGACAGGCGGAACCGGCGGTGTCTGCAGGTGCAGCACCACGGTCTCGTCTTTCTGATAACGATCGCGCACAAAGTCGATCAAGGCATTGAGATCCACCGTCTCGATCTTCGGCGTGGTGCTGCGCGCATATTCAAGAAATTTGCTGATGATGCGGTCGGCCTGCTCGATGTCTTCGATGATGTATTCGCGCGCCTGCTCGTCGGGCACGCTCATCTCGGCTTCCAGCCGTAACCGGGCCAGCGGCGTGCGGATGTCGTGCGAAATGCCGGCGAGCATCAGCGCGCGCTCCTCTTCGACTTCCTGAAGGCTGCGCGCCATGCGGTTGAAACCCCGGTTGACCTCGCGAATTTCGCGCATGCCCGACAGCTCGTCGAGCATCTGCGAGTAATTGCCGGCGCCCACGCGGGCCGTGGCCAGGCGCAGATCGCGCAGCGGCTTGTTGACAAAGCTGGCGATGACCGCCGCACCAATGAGCGCCAACAGGGTGGCGATGACGCCCCAACTTGCCCAGGTCTCACTCAGCGAGGGATCGATCCGGGAGCGGTCGAGCAGCAACCAGTAGGGGTCGCCTTCGAGCACGAAGCCGATCCACAAGCCAGGGCGGTCGTTCACGACGTCGGCGAAATCGAGATGTTCGTTCAACCGCGTGTCCACCGCGACTTCAAGCCGCCGGGTGAATTCGGAATGATTCATCGGCGTCCACTGATCGCCCGGACTGCGCGGGTAAATGTAGATGCCTTCTTTTTTCGCCAGATCTTCGAGCAGCGAAACCCGGTATTGCGGGTCGGAGTGAATCAGCGCCAGCCGCGTGAGATCGATCAGGCTGGTGATCTGCCGGGAAGTCTGCTCGACTTGGGGGCCGAGTTCGAGCAGCCGAAAGCTCTGGAACCACGTCGCCAGACTGGCGCTGACCAGTAGGACGATGAGCAGAAAGGTGCGCCAGTACAGGCGGCCGAACAGCGCGCTGATCCAGCGCGTCATACGGGAAAATGGACTGAGAGAGAAAGCTGCAGAGCCGCCGACCGAGCCCGCGCCACGCCCCGGCGTCTGGTCGGGCGGGGTAGGGCCTTCGTCAGGATCAGCCTTCGGCGTTGTCGGGGACGAAGACATAGCCCACGCCCCATACGGTCTGGATGTAGCGCGGATGCGCTGCGTCGGTTTCGATGATTTTGCGCAGACGAGAAATGGCGACGTCAAGGCTGCGGTCGAAGGCTTCGTAGTCGCGTCCGCGGGCCAACTCGGCCAGGCGGTCGCGCGACAGCGGTTGGCGGGGGTGACGCACCAGCGCCTTGAGCATGGCGAATTCGCCGGTGGTCAGGCTGATGACTTCGCCGTTCTTGCTGAGTTCGCGCCGGGCCAGATCGAGGCTGAAGGGGCCGAACACCACGGTTTCGTCTTCGCGCGAGGGCGCGCCGGGCAGTTCCGGCGAAGGCTGGCGACGCAGCACTGCGCTGATGCGGGCAAGGAGTTCTCGGGGGTTGAAGGGCTTGGGCAGGTAATCGTCAGCGCCGACTTCCAGGCCGATGATGCGATCCACATCTTCGCCCTTGGCCGTCAGCATGATGATCGGGGTCTGGTCTTTGGAGGCGCGCAGACGCTTGCAAATGGACAGGCCGTCTTCACCGGGAAGCATCAGATCAAGCACGATCAGGTCGAAGCGCTCCTTCACCATGATGCGCGACATCGCCTTGGAGTCTTCGGCTACGAACACTTCATAACCTTCTTGAGAGAGATAGCGACGCAGCAGGTCGCGGATGCGCGCGTCGTCATCGACGACCATCAGCTTCTTCGGTTTTTCGTGGTCCATAGAGGCGTCATTCCTGAATGAAAACAAGGCAAAAACAAGGCAAACGAGGCTGCCGACCTTCCTTGCAGAGATGTGTCAGCTTAAGGCTTGTTACAGAGTTTACTGCGAGAGCAAGGTGATTCGGGTCGATTCGATTCGATAATTTCATTTGCAAACTTTGGATACGCCCTTGCCTGTGATCTTGCGTCCATCCTGGCGTCGATTACGCCTGATTTCCCTGATCGGCGCCTGCCTTGTCGGCACGGTGGCCCAGGCGGGGGCGTCTGCGGCGTTGATGCCGCAGCGGCTGCGTCAGATTGCCGGGCCGGTGGAGGCCAACCTGGCCGAAGGAGCGGGCGGCAAGGTGGCGGATGGCCGTCTGGCTACTTCGCAGTTTCTCAGCCCGGCAGCGTCCACGCCTGTTAAGCCGCATGTATTGACCTTGCATGACCGGGAAATTCTGCGGCAGCAGATTCAAGGCGTGACGCAGGGCATGAACGCGCGAGCGCCCTCCGCCACGCACAAATCGCATCACTGATCTCTCCGAGTCGGTCGGTGATCGGTATGATGAGCCGATCCTTCTGAAACTCAGTTGATCGCCGTGGAAAATCAGCCTCGTCTCTGCTCTGTGCAATGCCTGCATCCCGGAGGTTTGCATCGCCTGGCCTATTGGGAATGGGGCGCTGCGGACCAAGATGATGTCGTCGTCTGCGTTCATGGTCTGACCCGGCAGGGCCGCGATTTCGACGTGCTGGCTCAGGCGCTGCAACCGGGCCGCCGCGTGGTGTGCCCTGATCTTCCCGGCCGGGGCGAGTCGGACAGGTTGACCAATCCTGCGCTGTATCAGGTGCCGCAATACCTTGCCGATCTTGTCACCTTGCTGGCGCGTCTGAAAGCGCGTCGGTTGTCTTGGGTGGGCACTTCGCTGGGCGGGCTCATTGGTATTGCTCTGGCCGGCATGGAGCACAGCCCGATAGATCGGCTGGTGCTCAACGATGTCGGTCCATCGCTCGATCCGCGAGGGTTGATGCGCATCGCCAGCTATGTCGGACGGCAAATGCGCTTCGACACCCCCGAACAGGCGGCTGATTCGCTACGCGAAATTTCGCAGGGCTTTGGCCCCCACACCCCGGAGCAATGGATGGCGCTGACCCGCCCCATGCTGCGCCCGGACGGTGACGGCTGGCGCTTGCACTACGACCCCGCGCTATCTCAGCCGTTCAGCGCGGCGACGGCGCAGGCCGTAGCGGCTGGCGAAATCGCCCTTTGGCAGGCCTACGATCAGATCGCAGCGCCGACTTTGGTTGTGAGAGGGGCGGATTCCGACATTCTCAATGTGCAGACGGCGCTGGCGATGACGCAGCGCGGCCCCAGGGCGCGGCTGGTCGAGCTTGCTGGCGTGGGGCACGCGCCGACGCTGGTGCAACCCGACCAGGTGGGCATCGTGCGCGACTTTTTGCTGTCGTGAGCCCGAATCAGTCCGTCGCGGTGCGTAGCGCCGCCCAGGCGGAGCCCGCAGACCAACGGATCGACCAGGCGCGGGCCTACGCCCTGGCGCTGATCGATACCGTGGTGCTCGAAACCGGCGAGCCCGCCGTGGAGCATGCGGACGGCGTGAGCTCCATCCTGCGCGAAATCGGTGCCGATGCCGACGCCCAGGCCGCGGCCTACCTCAATCTGGTGGTGCCCCAACTGGCGCATCCGCAAGATCAGCTGAGCAAACACTTCGGCGAAGCGCTGGCGGCCTTGTCGGTGGAAACACGCAAGCTGGTCGAAGTTTCCCGCATGGCAAGGAGCGGTCCGGACGAGGCGGAACTGCGGCGTCGGCACACCGAATTGGTGCGGCGCCTGCTGCTTGGTTTTTCACGCGATCTGCGCGTCGCCCTGCTGCGCCTGGCGTCAAGGCTGCAGTCCCTGCGATATTTCACCCGCACCAAGCAAGCCGCGCCCGCGGCATTTCTGGCTGAAAGCATGGAGGTCTATGCCCCGCTGGCGAATCGTCTGGGCATCTGGCAGGTCAAGTGGGAGATGGAAGACCTGTCTTTCCGTTTAATGCAGCCCGAGGTTTACAAAGACATCGCCCGCAAACTGGACGAGCGGCGCGTCGAGCGCGAACAGGGCATCAGCACGGCCATCTCCCTGCTGCAGAAGGAATTGCAGCGGCAACACATCGCCGCCGAGGTGGTTGGCCGACCCAAACACATCTACAGCATCTGGCGCAAGATGCAAGGCAAGCATCTGCAGTTCGAGCAGGTGATGGACTTGCGAGCCTTGCGCATCATCGTCGGCGACGTCAGCGCCTGCTATGCCGCCTTGAGCGTGGTGCACGCCATGTGGGCTTCGCTGCCGGGCGAGTTCGACGACTACATCGCCAAGCCCAAGCCCAACGGCTATCAGTCGCTGCACACCGTGGTGCGAACCGACTCGGGTCAGATTTTTGAAATCCAGATTCGTACCGCCGCCATGCATGCGCACGCCGAGCAGGGCAGCGCGGCGCACTGGGCCTACAAAGAGGCGGGCGCCAAGGGTTATCTAGGGCAAACGCAGGCGGGCGACTACCAATCGCGCATCGCCTTGGCGCGCCAGCTGCTGGCACTGCAGCAGGAACTCGCCGGTGCAAGTTCGTCAGCAGCAAGTGCGCCAGCATCGACGGGCGCCTCCGCCGACCCCGCCGTGGAGGCCGACGCGGAAGACCGCATCTTCGTGCTGACTCCGCAGGCCCGCATTGTCGAGCTGGCAAGAGGCGCCACGCCAGTGGATTTCGCCTATGCGCTGCATACCGATCTGGGGCACCGCTGCCGTGGCGCGCGCGTCGATGGCGCGCTCATCCCGCTGACCACGCCGCTGCGTAGCGGGCAGACGGTGGAGATCGTCGCAGCGAAAGAGGGCGGTCCATCGCGAGACTGGCTCAATGCCGAGCTGGGCTATTTGCGCAGCCCTCGGGCGCGTGCCAAGGTACGCGCCTGGTTCAATCAACTCGCCCAGCAGCAGACGATTGCCAAGGGCCGAGCGCAGGTCGAGCGCCTGCTGCAACGCGAGGGCAAGACCAGTTTCAATTTGCAGAGTCTGGCTGACGGATTGGGGTTTCGCACTGCCGATGAGCTATTCGAGCGCGTCGGCAAAGATGAGTTTTCGCAGCGGCAGATCGAGGCCTACCTGCGCGCCGATCCCGCCACTTCGGCTGTGGACGAGTCACTGGTTTTTTCAAGCGGTGGCGTTGCCCCCAAAAAGCAGGGCGGACAGGTGCTGGTCGTGGGCATGGGCTCGCTGCTCACGCAGCTTGCGGCTTGCTGCAAACCGGCCCCGCCCGACGCCATCGGCGGCTTTGTCACCCGTGAGAAAGGCGTGACGGTTCACCGCGCCAATTGCCAGAATTTTCGCAATATCGCTCGCCAGCATCCCGAGCGCGTGATTGCCGTGACCTGGGCCGGCCAAGATGATGCCAGCGCGCTCTACCCGATCGACCTGGAGGTCAGCGCGAACGACCGCCAAGGCTTGCTGCGCGATATTTCCGACGTGCTGACGCAAGAGCGCATCAACGTCATCGCAGTGAGCACCCGCTCAGTAGGCGACCTAGCGCAGATGCGGTTCACCGTGCAGTTGGCCAACAGCGCCAAACTCAAGCGCGCCCTCAAGCTCATTGCCGACGTGCCCGGTGTGCTGAAAGCTTCGAGAAAATAACTCTGTTATTTGGTGCACAAGAGCCGTGCTATGATTGCGGGCTTCGTAGGCGGTTAGCTCAGATGGTTAGAGCGCTTGCTTGACATGCAAGAGGTCGTTGGTTCGATTCCAATACCGCCTACCAAATTCTTTCCAAGCTCCTCATACAACGCCATGCATCCTTTTCGAACTAGCTTGCAGACCCCCTGAGTTTTAGAGGTCCGCACGCCCGTGCATAGCGATGACAAGGTGCGGTCCATCCGCACCTTTTTTATTTGAGCGAGACGCATCATGTTTCAAATCACCCTGCCAGACGGTTCCAAACGTGCTTTCGAAGCCCCGCTGGCGGTCGCCGAACTGGCGCAGTCGATAGGCGCCGGGCTGTTCAAGGCGGCCTTGGCCGGAAAAGTTGACGGCAAGCTGGTCGATACCAGCTACCGCCTTTCGCAAGATGCCGAGGTGGCCATCGTCACGGACAAGGATGCCGAGGGGGTGGAAGTGATTCGGCATTCGACCGCTCACCTTCTGGCCTACGCCGTCAAAGACCTGTATCCCGACGCGCAAGTGACCATCGGCCCGGTGATCGAAAATGGCTTTTACTACGACTTCGCCTACAAGCGGCCCTTCACGCCTGAAGATCTCGAAAAGATCGAGGCGCGCATGGCCGAACTTGCCCGCAAGGATGAGCCAGTGCGCCGCAAAGTGCTGCCGCGTGATGAAGCAGTCGACTATTTCAAGTCGCTCGGCGAGCATTACAAAGCCGAAATCATCGCTAGTATTCCTGCGGGTGAGGATGTGTCGCTGTATTCCGAAGGGGCTTTCACCGATCTTTGCCGCGGCCCGCACGTGCCATCGACCGGGCGGCTGAAGGTGTTCAAGCTGATGAAGGTGGCCGGCGCCTATTGGCGCGGCGACCATCGCAACGCGCAATTGCAGCGGATTTACGGCACCGCCTGGGCCAAGAAAGAAGATCAGGACGCCTATCTGCACGCCTTGGCCGAGGCGGAAAAGCGCGATCACCGCAAGCTCGGCAAGGAACTCGACCTGTTCCATTTCCAGGAAGAGGCGCCGGGGTTAGCCTTCTGGCATCCCAAAGGCTGGGCGCTGTGGCAGGCTGTCGAACAGTACATGCGGCAGGTCTATCGCGATAGCGGCTACCAAGAAGTCAAGGGGCCGCAGATTCTCGATGTGAGCTTGTGGAAGCGCTCGGGTCACTGGGACAACTATTCGGAGAACATGTTCTTCACCGAGTCCGAAAAGCGCCAGTTCGCGGTCAAGCCGATGAACTGCCCCGGTCATATCCAGATTTTCAATTCAGGTCTGCGCAGCTATCGCGATCTGCCCATTCGCTATGGCGAGTTTGGCTCATGCCATCGCAACGAGCCCTCCGGTGCGCTGCACGGTCTGCTGCGCGTGCGCGGTTTCACGCAGGATGACGGTCATATTTTTTGCACCGAAGATCAGATCGAGGCCGAGGTAACAGCTTTTCACCAGCAGGCCATGCAGGTCTACACCGACTTCGGCTTTACCGATATCGCGCTGAAAATTGCCTTGCGCCCAGAAAAGCGCATCGGCGAAGAAGCCGTTTGGGACAAAGCCGAGGCCGCATTGCGCGCTGCGCTGCAGGCTTGCGGTGTGGCGTGGCAGGAGTTGCCGGGAGAGGGCGCGTTCTACGGCCCGAAAATCGAATACCACATGAAAGACTCGATCGGTCGCGCCTGGCAGGTGGGCACCATGCAGGTCGACTTCATGATGCCCGAGCGGCTGGATGCCGAGTATGTCGATGAGCATTCGCAGCGGGTGCGGCCGGTCATGCTCCACCGGGCGATAGTCGGCTCGATGGAGCGTTTCATCGGTGTACTGATCGAACACTACGCCGGCGCGATGCCGCTGTGGCTCGCGCCGGTTCAGGCCGTCGTGATGAACATCACCGACGCGCAGGCCGATTACGCACGATCTGTTGCACAAGCGCTGACAAAACAAGGCTTTAGGGTCGAGTTGGATTTGCGCAACGAAAAAATCAACTATAAAATACGTGAAAATGCATTGAGCAAAGTGCCTTACTTGCTTGTGGTCGGTGACCAAGAGCGAGACGCGGGAACCATCGCGGTACGGCCACGCGGCAATGTCAACCTCGGGGTGCTGTCCCTGGAGGCGCTGACGCAAAAACTCTCCCAGGAAGTGCAGTCGCGCGGATCAGCCCAGCAGTAAGAACTCAGCTGGGGCAGCATATTTGTCTAAATGAATTGAAAGGTTTGAGCCATCGCTACGTTCCAGAGCCGTAATACACCGGAAAAACGCGCGCATCGTCTAAATCGCGAAATCACGCTTCCCGAACTCCGCCTAGTCGGACCTGACGGCGAGGCGCTCGGGGTGGTTTCTCTTACTGAGGCGCTCAGACTCGCCGAGCAGCATGATGTGGATCTGGTGGAAATTGCGCCGACCGCATCACCTCCGGTCTGTCGTTTAATGGATTACGGCAAGTTCAAATACGAAGAACAAAAAAAGAACCACGAAGCCCGGTCCAAGCAAAAGCAAATCCAGATCAAGGAAGTCAAATTCCGTCCGGCAACAGACGACGGCGACTACCAGATCAAGCTGCGTAACCTCCGCCGTTTCTTGGAAGAAGGTGATAAAGGCAAGGTCAGTCTGCGTTTCCGTGGGCGTGAAATTACCCACCAAGACATCGGGATGCGGGTGCTGGAGCGCGTTAAGGCCGATGTCGAAGATGTCGGCCAGGTTGAGCAGATGCCCAAGCTGGAAGGGCGGCAGATGATCATGGTCATCTCGCCGAAGAAGAAAAAATAACAGCCTTTGCTGCGCTGGTTCAAATGGTGCTGGTGCAGCGAAGGCGAGAAGTGTGTTCCTGCTTTTTGGCGGTGAACAAACCTGTGGCGCAAGCTGCAGTCGCGTGTGTTTGGCTCAGATGGGCGAATGCCGCAAAACTCGTGTGCGTGGGCTTGAAAGTGTCTGGTTCATCGTCAGACCGCCTGCGGATATGTCATATTTAATGGAGCAATCATGCCCAAGATGAAGACCAAAAAGAGTGCCGCAAAGCGATTCCGCGTGCGTCCGGGCGGCACTGTCAAACGTGGCCAAGCGTTCAAGCGCCATATCCTGACCAAAAAAACCACCAAGAACAAGCGTCACTTGCGTGGAGCCACGGCGGTGCATGACAGCGATCTGAAGCAGATCGCAGCCATGATGCCTTTCGCCTGAAGCGCCAGTCGCCTCAGTTCGAACAATCAATCAGGATAAGGAGTCTTAAATGCCTCGCGTCAAACGTGGTGTGACTGCACGTGCACGTCACAAAAAAGTTCTCGACCTCGCCAAGGGTTTCCGCGGCCGCCGCAAAAACGTCTATCGCATCGCCAAAGAAGCGGTGATGAAGGCTGGGCAATATGCCTACCGTGACCGCCGTGCCAAGAAGCGTGAATTCCGTTCGCTGTGGATCACCCGGATCAACGCCGCGGTGCGCCAGTCCGGCATGACCTACAGCGTGTTCATGAATGGCATGAAAAAAGCGCAGATCGAAATTGACCGCAAGGTGCTCGCCGACATGGCGGTGCACGACGCAGCAGCGTTCGCCAAAATCGTCGCTCAGGTCAAGGCAGCAATGGCCTGATCGCAGGGCCTGGAGCTTTGTTGCTCTGTTGCGATGTCTTGCTGTGCAAAGGCCTGTTTCCGCAGGCCTTTGTTCTTTGTTGGCGGTGCTGCGCTTGGGCGCAAGGGTTGGTTGCCGCTCTTGGGATGTCTGTTCACACTTTTTCGGTGTACTTAGTCTATGAATCCTTTGCAAACCCTGATCGATCAAGCCAGTGCCGAGTTTTCGCGAGCGACGGATTCCGCCACGCTGGAAAACGCCAAGGCGCGCTATTTGGGAAAGACCGGCTTGATCACCATCGAGATGAAAGCCCTGGCGGCTCTCCCGACTGAGGAAAAGCGGGCCCGGGGCGCTGAGATCAATCTGGCAAAACAGGCGATTGAGCAGGCTTTGCAACAGCGGCGCGAGGCGATCGAGCAGGCGGCGCTCCAGGCTCAACTGCAGGCGCAGGCGATTGACGTGACCTTGCCGGGGCGCGCTGGAAATCAAGGCGGCTTGCACCCGCTGACGCGTAGCTGGATGCGGATGGAGCAGATTTTCCGCTCCATGGGTTTCGACGTGGCCGACGGCCCGGAAATCGAGGACGATTGGACCAATTTCACCGCGCTGAATTCGCCGCAGAATCACCCCGCGCGCTCGATGCAAGACACCTTCTACGTCGACGCCAAGGATGTGCACGGCCAACCTTTGCTGCTGCGAACGCATACCTCTCCGATGCAGGTTCGCCATGCCCGTGCCCACGTGCAGCGGTATGCAGGGGCCGCCGAAATGCCGCCGATCAAGGTGATTGCGCCGGGACGCACTTATCGTGTGGACAGCGACGCGACGCATTCCCCGATGTTTCATCAATTTGAAGGACTATGGATCGACCAGAATGTGTCGATGGCCGATCTCAAGGGCACCTTCACCAGTTTTCTCAAGGCCTTCTTCGAGCGTGACGATATTCTGGTGCGCTTTCGCCCCTCGTACTTTCCCTTCACGGAGCCGTCCGCCGAGATCGACATGATGTTCGAGAGCGGGCCGCTCAAAGGCCGCTGGCTGGAGCTTGCAGGTTCCGGGCAGGTGCATCCCACGGTTGTGCGCAATTTCGGGCTCGACCCCGAGCGGTTCATCGGCTTCGCCTTTGGCAGCGGTCTGGATCGCATCACCATGCTGCGCTACGGCATCTCGGATCTGCGGCTGTTCTACGAAAACGATCCGCGCTTTCTCCAGCAGTTCGCCTGACCCAGTCGCCACCCCTCGCTTCTATTTTGCGGCCTGACCGCTGAGCTGAACTTTTCAAAGAGCTGATCATGCAGTTTCCCGAATCCTGGTTGCGCCAGTTTTGCAATCCCGACCTCTCGACCGAAGCGCTGGCCGATACCCTGACCATGGCGGGTCTGGAAGTGGAGGAAGTGCAAGCCGCGGCGCCCGCTTTTTCGGGGGTTGTGGTGGGGCTGGTGCGTGATGTGCAGCCTCATCCCAATGCCGACAAACTTCGTGTTTGCCAGGTGGATGTCGGCGCGGCTCAATGGCTGCAAATTGTCTGCGGTGCGCCCAATGTGGCCGTCGGCATGGCCGCGCCCTGTGCGCTGGTGGGGGCCGAGTTGCCGCCGCAGCAAGAGGGGCAGGGCGCGTTCCGGATCGGGCCGGCCAAGATGCGCGGTGTGGAATCGCAGGGCATGCTGTGCTCCGCACGCGAACTGGGCCTGTCGGCCGATCATGCCGGCTTGCTGGCGCTTCAAGGAGCGCCGCAGGCCGGGGCGGATCTGCGTGAATGGCTCTCGCTCGACGAAGCCGTGTTCACCATCAAGCTCACGCCGAATCTGGGGCATTGCCTGAGCATCATCGGCGTCGCCCGTGAGGTGTCTGCGGTCACGGGTGCGGTGTTCCACAAACCGACGTTCAGGCCCGTGGCGCCCACTCTGGCGGACCGATTGCCGGTGAGCATTGAAGCGCCCGATCTCTGCGGGCGGTTTTCCGGCCGCATCATCCGCGGGGTGAATGCTCGGGCCGAAACGCCGCAATGGATGAAGACGCGGCTGGAACGCAGCGGACAGCGAAGCATTTCGGCCCTGGTCGACATTTCCAACTATGTGATGCTGGAGCTGGGCCGCCCGAGCCATGTGTTCGATCTGGCCAAGATTCTCGGCGGATTGACCGTGCGCTGGGCGCGCGAAGGCGAGCAGCTTGAATTGCTCAACGGGCAGACCATCTCCCTGAACGCTGACATGGGGGTGATTGCCGCCGAAAACGGCGTGGAATCTCTTGCCGGCATCATGGGTGGCGAGTCCACCGCCGTCACCTTGGACACCACAGACATCTACCTCGAGGCCGCATTCTGGTGGCCGGACGCCATTCGTGGTCGCGCCCGCCGTCTGAACTTTTCTACCGATGCGGCCGCCCGCTTCGAGCGCGGGGTCGACTATGCGACCACCGTCGAGCACCTCGACGCCATCACCGCGCTGATTCTGGACATCTGCGGCGGACAAGCGGGCCCGGCCGACGATCAGATCACCCAACTGCCGCAGCGCAAACCGGTGCGGATGCGGGTGGCGCGGTGCGAGAAAGTCATCGGCATTCCTATCGGCTCAGACCGCATGGGCGAGATTTTTTCGCGGCTCGGGCTTCAGGCTGAACTCGACCGCAACAGCACTGAACCCGCCTGGATCGTGACGCCAGGCGCTGAACGTTTCGATCTGGAGATTGAAGAAGATCTGATCGAAGAAGTCGCACGCATTCACGGCTATCAGCACATTCCAACCCAGGCGCCGGTGGCGCGCCTGCATCCGCTGCCGGTGCCCGAGGGCCAGCGCACTTTGCACAGCCTACGTCTGAAAACCGCGGCCCTGGGCTATCAAGAGACCCTCAATTTCTCTTTTGTGGATGCGCAATCGGAGCAGGATTTCGCAGGTCAGGCTGACCCCATCCGCCTGCTCAATCCCATCGCGTCACAGATGTCGGTGATGCGCTCCACGCTCATCGGCTCGCTGGTCAAGGTGCTGGCAGACAACCTCAACCACCGTGCCAAACGGGTGCGGCTGTTTGAACTCGGTCGTGTGTTTGCGCGCGATGCGCAGGCCGAGAACGGGCCGATGCAGGTTGCGGGCATTCGCCAGCCGATGCGCCTGGCGGGTCTGGCCTACGGCTCGGTGTTTCCCGTGCAGTGGGCCGAGCCGGAACGCCGGGTCGATTTCTACGATGTGAAGGCAGATGTCGAGGCCTTGTGTGAGGGCTCAGGCGAGGGCACGGGCGAGTTGCAATGGATGCCGGTTCATCATCCCGCCTTGCATCCGGGGCGCAGCGCGGAAGTTCGGCTGGGCGGTGAGCGCCTGGGTGTGGTGGGAGAATTGCATCCGCAATGGGTGCAGCGCTATCACCTGCAGTTTGCACCCGTGATCTTCGAGCTGGATGCCGGGCTGTTGCAGGCCCAGAAACTGCCCGTGTTTGCCCCCATCAACCGCGTACCCGCCGTGCAGCGTGACCTGGCGTTTCAGGTTCCCTCGGGCGTCAGCTATGCGCAGATGCAGCAGGCAGTACAAACCGCCATCCAGAACATTCCGGTTTGCGGCATCATCCGGGAGGTGCGACTCTTCGACCTGTTCACCCCGCCCGGAGACACGACCTCGAAAAGCATGGCCTTCCGTCTGCAGTTGCAAGACCAGCAAACCTTGACTGACGAGCGGGTGGATGCCGCCTGTCAGGCGTTGGTTGCCGAGTTGGCGACTGCAACCGGGGCACAACTCAGGGGTTGAAGTCGGTCGAAACAACAACAAAAGCAGCACACAGGAGGACACAGATGGCACGCATTCAGATCGAATCGGTGCAGACACCGACGCTGACCAAGGCAGAACTCGCCGAACAGCTCTATGAGCGTATCGGCCTCAACAAACGTGAATCGAAAGACATGGTCGATGCCTTTTTCGATCGCGTTCGAGATGCCTTAGGCCGCGGCGAAGATGTCAAACTTTCCGGGTTCGGCCATTTCCAGTTGCGGGAAAAGGCGCAGCGGCCAGGCCGCAATCCCCGCACCGGCGAAATCATTCCCATCGCTGCGCGCCGGGTGGTGATTTTCCACGCCAGCCACAAGTTCAAGCATCAACTCCAAAGCCCCGCCCTTGTTGATCTGGCCGAAGACGTGCAATGACCTTCGCCGGGTCTGCAAATCGCCGAAGAACGCCGAAATTTGTTGGTAAGGTATATGAAGGATGCCACGAACCCACGGTGAATCCGGCTGGACATTGCCGTTATGCGCCTGAGATGCGGCAAAATCCATTAACCAGCCCCTTTGGGCGAATTCCGTTTTGACGTAACCGCTCACGCTTCTAAGATTTTCCCCGTCGCCACCATGAGTGCCGTCCCTGCATTGCCGCCCATTCCTGCCAAGCGCTACTTCACCATTGGAGAAGTCAGCGAGTTGTGCGGCGTGAAATCGCACGTACTGCGGTATTGGGAGCAAGAATTCGCGCAATTGCGCCCGATGAAAAGAAGGGGCAACCGTCGCTATTACCAGCACCATGAGGTGCTGTTGATTCGCCGTATTCGCGAGCTGCTGTATGAGCAAGGTTTCACCATCAGCGGCGCCCGAGCGCGCTTGGGCGGAATTCCTGGCGAGGAGCACGCAATGCAAGAAGCAGCGGGCACGCCGGAGGCCGGAGAGCAGGCTCCGCTGGTGCCGCTACCTGCCATTCAGCACATCAACGAATTGCGCGCCGAACTCCTCTCGATCCGCAGAAGTTTGATCGAACCCTGAGGAATAGTGTATGATTGCTTGCTTTGGTCGTCGGGGCGTAGCGCAGCCTGGTAGCGCACCTGCATGGGGTGCAGGGGGTCGGAGGTTCGAATCCTCTCGCCCCGACCAAAATTACTCAGCAAATCAACGAGTTAGAGAGTAAGCCCACACTAACACTGTGGGCTTTTTTTCGTCTAAATGGTGAATTTCGCGGATTAATTCCCCCTGAATTCCCCCTAGATTCCCCCAAAACACACCCACGCAGCACCTTTTACAACTCCCCCTGCGGCTCCCCCTGCGTGAGCTGATCGATCTCATGGGGCCGGGTGGCCACAGCGACGGTTCTCGCAGCGCAGAACTTTTCAGGCACGGCAGCGGCGCACCCCACTGTGCCGCGCTGTTGCGGATTCTGTCCACAGTGTTGCCCCCGGTTTGTGGAGACAAGGTTGCGACATGGCGTAGCGGCCCGGAAATGGCGATTGCGATTGCCGATATGCTGTACGCCGCTCACCGCCCAATCCCTCGTGAGCGCTCAATTTCAGCGTTGATCTCAACCTGGCGCATCAATGCGCCCGCCCCATCGTCCATGCGGCCGATGGTGTGTTGCGCAGCATCTCCCACACTGCCGCCGTCGGCCCGGATGCGGTCGATGGCGCGCATCCAGGCCGTGGCTGCTGCGGTCTTCTCGCCCCCGGTTTTGGCTTCCTCCCATTCCGCCAGCGCCCGGTCGATGCCGGGGTAGGGGGATTCGTTGGATTGCGTGGGCGCTGGCTGTGCCTGTTTTTCAGGCATTTCAAGCGAGGCCTGTGCTGGCGCATGCACTGGGTGCCTTTCAGCGCTCTTGTCCTTGGCTTTGTCCACAGTTTCTGTGGGCAAGTGCAGCGGCTCTTTCTTCTGGGCCTTGTGTTTCAACAGTCCTTGTTCCTGCATCCGGTTATAGACTGCCTGTCCTGCGACGGTGAGCTGGCCTTTGGCATCAACCAGGGTCTGGCGCGCCGGATCGGTCAGCACAGCTTGCTGTTCGGCGGTCAGCGCTTTGTCTTGCCCCGCCGCTTCGATGGCGTCCCATCCCGCGACGGGCAGGTGTGCCAGAGCGGATTCGGCGGCCATGAAGGCTGTGTCGATGACGTAGCGGGGCCGTGGCGCGCTTGGCGGTTGGGGAGTAGGTTTGACTGGCGGTTGCCGCGGTTGCCGCTGTTTTTGCCGCTCCTGTTGACTTTGCAGCTCGTCGGCGACGATAGGCTGCAAATCGGAACTGGTGACGACGATGCCCAGCCGCACAGCCTCACGCACCGCCCGCTCCCGAAACTCACTGCTCCCCGTGATGTCCACCTTGCCTCCGTATTTCTGCGCGGCGATGCGCAAGGCCGCTTCCAGGGAGTCATCTGCCTTGTCGTGCATGACGATGCGCGGCCCTGTGTCGGTGAACTTCGCCTGGCCATCCTGCCCACGGTAGATTACCAACTGGCGCTTGTGGTCGATCTGCACATCGAGCGCGGCCACGGTGAGCTTGCGCAGCGGGTCGAGATCTTCGCCCTCGATGCCGTCCTGCTGCTGGTACTTCTTGCTGTTGCGCTGCTCGCGGTAGCGGATGCCGCGCAGCGTTGCCTTGGCCGCTTCATCGCCCAGATCGGCCAGCTGCTCCAACCAGGTGCGCCACACTTCGGTCCGTGGAGTCTTGGCCGTCAACGTTTTGCGCTCGGCCGCCTGTCGCTTCTGGAGTGCTTCCTTGGCTTTTGCTTCTTCCCATGCCCGGTAGCTGAGAGCAACCTTGGCGTCCATGCCATCGCGCCGATGCTCCGCTAGTGCAGTGGCACGTTCTCCGCGTAGCGTGGGGATCAATGCTTGCCGCTCGTCACGGTGACGCGCGGTCATCGCCTTGCGCAGCGCCTGGCGCTGTTTCCTGATTGCCTCCTGCTCGGCCTTGAAGCGCGCAGCCAGCAGGGCGCGTGCCTGGGCACGTTCAGCACGGCGGCGCTGCCGTTCGGGGTCGGCGCTGGCATGCTGCGGTTCACCCCGGAGGCTGGCGCGCTGGCCGTCCAGCGCAGCGGCATACTTCACTTTTGGTTCTGGCATGGGACCGCGTGATGGCTCATAGGGGCCAAGCGCTTTTTCCAGGGCGTTCTTACTTGCCCACCGCCCCATCTGCGACGCCTTGGCCGCCAACACGCGCCCATCGTCGAGCGTGGCTGTTACCACCATGCCCGAACCCTTGGGCTGAATCGTCACACCATAGAGCGCTGCGGCTCGGTGCACGCTGTGCCAACTTGCCCCTGGGGACTGCACGGCGGTGCGAATGACCTGAGCCGGTTCCCCTGCAAGCCACGTCTGAAACGACTGTGCCCCGGCGTTGCGATGCTCAGCCGCCTTGGCCGCGTTGCTCACGCGCTGCCCCCCGTCGAGCTGCCCCAGGGTGGTGCGCTCGGCGCGGCTCATGCGCACGATGCCAGCCTTTCCCTGATCGTGGACGACGCCATAAGGGCCGGGGCTGTGTCGCCAGCCTTGAGCAAGCTCGATCTCGCGCATGGCTTTGTCCAGGAGCAGCCAGTCATACTTGGGCACCTTGGCCGTATGGCCGTCAGCATGCACGCGGTTGACGATCAGATGCACATGATCGTG
>NZ_NCKP01000100.1:0-4088 GCF_002282795.1 Thiomonas sp. 13-64-67 | reverse complement strand
CATCTGGGCGGCACCGGTGATCATGTTCTTGACGTAGTCGGCGTGACCGGGGCAGTCGACGTGGGCGTAGTGGCGGTTGGCCGTCTCGTATTCCACGTGGGCGGTGTTGATGGTGATGCCGCGAGCCTTCTCTTCGGGCGCCGCGTCAATCTGGTCGTAGGCCTTGGCCGATCCGCCAAACTTGGCCGCCAGCACGGTGGTGATGGCCGCGGTCAGCGTGGTCTTGCCGTGGTCCACGTGACCAATCGTGCCCACGTTGACGTGCGGCTTGGTCCGCTCAAACTTTTCCTTCGCCATGATGTTGTTCCTTATCTGAATACGTTTGAAAGGGGTCGATTATTGGGGTCAATTACTTGCTGGCGCGAGCGCTGACAATGGCATCGGCCACGTTCTTCGGCGCCTCGGAGTAATGCTTGAACTCCATCGTGTAAGTAGCACGACCTTGCGACATGGAACGCAGCGTGGTGGAGTAGCCAAACATCTCCGACAGCGGCACTTCGGCCTTGATCGCCTTGCCGCCGCCGACCATATCCTCCATGCCCTGCACCATACCGCGGCGTGACGACAGATCGCCCATCACGTTGCCGGCGTAGTCTTCAGGCGTTTCCACCTCAACGGCCATCATCGGCTCGAGGATCACGGGATTCGCCTTACGGCAGCCTTCCTTGAATCCCATGGAAGCGGCGATCTTGAACGCCTGCTCCGAGGAATCGACATCGTGGTATGAACCGAAATGCAGCGTCACCTTGACGTCCACCACGGGATAGCCTGCGAGCACGCCGGAATTCAACGATTCTTCAATACCCTTTTGCACCGCAGGGATGTATTCACGCGGCACCACGCCGCCCTTGATCGCATCGACGAACTCGAAGCCCTTGCCGACTTCGTTGGGCTCTACCTTGAGCACAACGTGGCCGTACTGTCCCTTACCACCGGACTGGCGCACGAACTTGCCCTCGGCATTTTCCACCGTCTTGCGAATGGTTTCGCGGTAGGCCACCTGCGGCTTGCCGACATTGGCGTCGACGCCAAATTCGCGTTTCATGCGATCCACGATGATTTCGAGGTGCAGCTCGCCCATGCCCGAGATGATGGTCTGGCCTGACTCTTCGTCCGTTTTCACGCGGAACGAGGGGTCTTCCTGCGCCAGACGCTGGAGCGCCAGGCCCATCTTTTCCTGGTCGGCCTTGGTCTTGGGCTCGACGGCCTGTGCAATCACCGGCTCGGGGAACACCATCTTTTCCAAGGTGATGATGGCATCAGGACTGCACAGGGTCTCGCCCGTGGTCACTTCCTTCAGACCCACGGCTGCAGCGATGTCGCCTGCGCGCACTTCTTTGATTTCTTCACGGTTATTGGCATGCATCTGCAACAGACGGCCGATACGCTCCTTCTTGCCCTTGATCGGGTTGTAGACCGTATCGCCCGACGACAGCACGCCGGAGTACACGCGAATGAAGGTGAGCTGGCCCACATAGGGGTCAGTCATCAGCTTGAACGCGAGCGCGGAGAACTTTTCGTCGTCAGCCGCCCGACGAACAGCCTCCTTCTCGTCATCGTCATGTCCGGCCACAGGAGGAATGTCGATCGGGGAGGGCATAAAGTCGATCACCGCGTCCAGCATGCGCTGCACGCCCTTGTTCTTGAACGCGGTACCGCAAAGCATCGGCTGGATTTCGCTCGCGATGGTGCGCGCACGCAGACCCTGCTTGATCTCGGCCTCGCTCAACTCGCCGGTTTCGAGGTACTGGTTCATCAGCTCCTCGCTCGACTCTGCGGCAGCCTCAACCATTTTCTCGCGCCATTCCTTGCAGGTCTCCACCAGCTCCGCAGGAATTTCTTCATAGTTGAACTTCATACCTTGGGATGCTTCATCCCAAATGATGGCCTTCATCTTGAGCAGATCGACGACACCTTTGAAGTTCTCTTCGGCGCCAATGGGCACGACGATAGGTACGGGGTTCGCCTTGAGGCGGGTGCGCATCTGATCGTAGACCTTGAAGAAGTTGGCGCCGGTGCGGTCCATCTTGTTGACAAAGGCCAAGCGCGGCACTTTGTACTTATTGGCCTGACGCCAGACGGTTTCCGACTGGGGCTGCACGCCGCCCACGGCGCAATACACCATGCACGCGCCGTCCAGCACGCGCATGGAGCGCTCCACCTCAATGGTGAAGTCCACGTGGCCAGGGGTATCGATGATGTTGATGCGGTGGTCAGGCAGGGAACGATCCATCCCCTTCCAGAAGCAGGTCGTCGCAGCCGAGGTGATGGTGATTCCGCGCTCCTGCTCTTGCTCCATCCAGTCCATCGTGGCAGCGCCGTCATGCACCTCGCCAATTTTGTGATTGACGCCGGTATAAAACAAAATGCGCTCAGTCGTCGTAGTTTTGCCAGCGTCGATGTGCGCAGAGATACCGATATTTCGGTAACGCTCGATCGGGGTAGTTCGTGCCATGATGAAATCCAGATAAATGTTTAGAAGCGGAAATGCGAGAAGGCTTTGTTGGCTTCAGCCATACGGTGCACTTCGTCACGCTTCTTCATTGCAGAGCCGCGACCTTCAGCGGCCTCAAGCAGTTCATTGGCCAAGCGCTGCTGCATCGACTTTTCATTGCGCTTCTTCGCAGCCTCACGAATCCAGCGCATCGCGAGGGCCATACGGCGCGAGGGCCGCACCTCGACAGGAACTTGATAGTTGGCACCGCCAACACGGCGGGACTTGACCTCAACCATGGGGCGGACATTGCCCATGGCAGCCGAAAACACTTCGAGGGGATCTTTGCCAGATTTTTCTTGAATCGTGTCAAAGGCACCATAGACGATGCGCTCTGCAACGGCTTTCTTGCCGGAGAGCATGACAACGTTCATAAATTTGGCAACATCTACGCTACCGAACTTCGGGTCCGGCAGAATTTCTCGCTTCTCTACTTCGCGACGACGAGGCATGATTTCTCCAATTCAGTTGGGCTGAGCCCAAGCCCTATTTGGGCTGCTTACTCCGCAGATGCGGACGGAAATCGATTTGCAATCAAGTAAATCGAGTTATTTCTTCGGGCGTTTGGCGCCATATTTCGAGCGTGACTGCTTACGGTCTTTCACCGCCTGCAGATCCAGTGCCCCGCGCACAATGTGATAACGCACACCAGGCAAGTCCTTGACACGGCCGCCACGCACCAGCACGACCGAGTGCTCTTGCAAGTTGTGCCCCTCACCGCCGATGTAGGAAATCACTTCGAAGCCATTGGTCAATCGAATCTTCGCGACCTTACGCAGCGCGGAGTTAGGCTTCTTCGGTGTCGTTGTGTAGACACGGGTGCACACACCACGACGCTGCGGGCTGTTCTCCATCGCAGGGCTTTTGGATTTGATACGCTCGCTCACACGAGGAGAGCGAACCAATTGATTGATCGTCGGCATAGATCTTCCTCACTCCTGCTGGAGTACGGTAACTGGAACAAAACAACATGACAAAAGCCCGGCCATCAGGGGATGGCCGGGCTCGTTAGGGTAGCCTGACGATGTCCTACTTTCACACGCGAATGCGCACTATCATCGGCGCTGAACTGTTTCACGGCCCTGTTCGGGATGGGAAGGGGTGGTTCCAGTTCGCCATGGTCATCAGGCATAACTTGTTGACGAAAACTCGTCCAATTCAAAAGCTGATCGATTGCATCTCTATGGTCAAAATTATAGGATCAAGCCGCACGGGCAATTAGTACTGGTTAGCTCAACACATTACTGCGCTTCCACACCCAGCCTATCAACGTTGTCGTCTTCAACGACCCTTTAGGGAGATCAAGTCTCCAGGGAGGCCTTATCTTGAGGCAAGTTTCCCGCTTATATGCTTTCAGCGGTTATCTTTTCCGAACTTAGCTACCCGGCGATGCCACTGGCGTGACAACCGGTACACCAGAGGTTCGTCCACTCCGGTCCTCTCGTACTAGGAGCAGCCCCTCTCAAGCCTCCAACGCCCACGGAAGATAGGGACCAAACTGTCTCACGACGTTTTAAACCCAGCTCACGTACCTCTTTAAATGGCGAACAGCCATACCCTTGGGACCGGCTACAGCCCCAGGATGAGATGAGCC
>NZ_NCKP01000099.1:0-4164 GCF_002282795.1 Thiomonas sp. 13-64-67 | reverse complement strand
GTGCGCGGCAAAACTTCGTCACCCCTGTCACGCCCTCGGGCTGCTAGGGTGTCGGTTTTCTGTTTTGAGTCTCAGGATTCGCCTATGTCCGTTCAATCGTTTGTCGCCGCCTGCAGCGCGGCCTGTCTGCTCGCGCTGTCGCCTTTGGCGCAAGCCGCCCCCACTCCAGCGGCAGCTCCCGCCGCAACGACTCCGGCCCCGAGTGCCGCAGCCGCTCCCCTCACGCCGATGCAGTCCATGCTGGCCACCGTGCCGCCACCCAAGCTCGATGCGCGTGCTTGGTTGGTGGTCGATCTGACCAGTGGGCAGATCCTCGCCGAGCACGACGCCCACGCTCAGGAGGCGCCGGCCTCGCTGACCAAGCTGATGACGGCTTACTTGACCTTCAAGGCCTTGAAGGAAGGCACCATCAAGCTCAACCAGATGGTGACCGAATCGAAAGAGGCCTGGCAGACCGGCGGCTCGCGCATGTTCATCGACCCGCGCGTGCCGGTGTCGGTCAACGACCTGCTGCTGGGCATGATCGTGCAATCGGGCAATGACGCCGCCATGACGCTGGCGCAGACGGTGGGCGGCTCGGTGAGCGCCTTCGTCGCCATGATGAACCGCCAGGCGCAGCAGTGGGGCCTCAAAGGCACGCATTTCATGGACCCGACGGGCCTGCCCGACCCCGGCCACCACACCACGGCGTATGACCTCTCCATCATCGCTACCCACATCATCCGCGACTTTCCGGCCGATTACGCGCGCTATTTCAAGGTCAAGGAATTCACCTACAACCACATCACCCAGCCCAACCGCGTCAGTCTGCTGTTCACCGATCCTTCCGTGGACGGCATGAAAACGGGCTATACCTCCGAGGCGGGTTATTGCATGATCACCTCGGCGCTGCGCCAATTTCCCAACGGCCCGCGCCGCCTGCTCACCGTGGTGATGGGCACACCCACCGAGCGGGCCCGCGGCGAGGAGAGCCAGGTGCTGCTCAACTGGGCCTATCAGAACTTCGACGACATTGTGCTGGCTTCGCCCGGCAAGCCGGTACTGACTGCGCCCGTCTGGAAGGGCGTGGATAACAAAGTGGAACTGGGCTCCTCGGTGCCGGTGGTCATTTCGGTGCCGCGCGGCATGGGCAAAGACCTTCAGACCAAGGTGGTGCGGCCCGACCCGCTGGTGGCGCCGCTGCAGGCCGGGCAACGCGTCGGCCAACTCGACGTCAGCATGAGCGGCAAGCCGCTGGCGGTCTATCCGCTGGAGGTCATCAAGGCCGTGCCCGAAGCGGGTCTGTTCGGCCGCGCTTGGGACAGCTTGCGCCTGATGATCAAGTAGAGCGCACAGGCTGAAGCGGATCAGACCGCTGCGGCCTGATCCGCTTCAGCCATGCACACCTCGCCGCGCAGCGAGTGCGGGTAGGCCGTGGTGATGCGCACCGGTACGATCTGGCCGATCAAGCGCGCGTTGGCCTTCAGGTGCACGATGCGGTTGTTTTCGGTGCGGCCCTGCAGTTCCGAGGGATCTTTCTTGCTCGGCCCTTCGATGAGCACGGCCTGTTCCGTGTCCACCATGGCGGCGCTGATGGCCGAAGCCTGAGCCTCGATCTGCGCCTGCAAGGTCTGCAGCCGCTTGAGCTTGACGTCGGCCGGGGTGTCATCCGCCAGATTGGCTGCCGGAGTGCCGGGGCGCGGGCTGAAAATGAAACTGAAGCTGGCGTCGAACTGCATGTCCTCGACCAGCTTCATCAGCTGCGCGAAGTCGGCCTCGGTCTCGCCCGGAAAGCCGACGATGAAGTCCGAGCCGATGCAGATGTCGGGGCGCACCGCGCGCAGCCGTCGCACGATGCTCTTGAACTCCAGCGCGGTGTAGCCGCGCTTCATCGCCGCCAGAATGCGGTCGCTGCCATGCTGCACCGGCAGGTGCACATGGTTGACCAGTTTGGGAATACGGCCGTAGGCATCGATCAGCCGCTGGGTGAATTCCTTCGGATGGCTGGTGGTGTAGCGAATGCGTTCGATGCCGTCGATCTCGGCCACGCATTCCAGCAGAAAGGCGAAATCTTCGCCCTCTCCCGAGCCCAGCCAGGCGTTGACGTTCTGGCCCAGCAGCGTCACCTCGCGCACGCCCAGCGAGGCCAGCTCGGCCACTTCGGTGAGCACGTCGACCAGGGGCCGCGAGACTTCCTCGCCGCGGGTGTAGGGCACGACGCAATAGCTGCAATACTTGCTGCAGCCTTCCATGATGGAGACGAAGGCGCTCGGGCCCTCCACCCGTGCGGGCGGCAGATGATCGAATTTTTCGATTTCCGGAAAGCTGATATCGACCTGCGCGTGCCCGAGCGCCTTGCGCTGCGCAATGAGTTGCGGCAGCCGGTGCAGCGTTTGCGGGCCAAACACCAGATCGACATAAGGCGCGCGCTTGACGATGGCCTCGCCTTCCTGGCTTGCCACACAGCCGCCCACGCCGATCAGCAGGCTCGGCTTGTCGGCCTTGAGCTCGCGCAGGCGCCCCAGATCGCTGAACACTTTTTCCTGCGCCTTTTCGCGAATGGAGCAGGTGTTGAGCAAAATGAGATCGGCTTCCTGCGGCGTTGCCACGGGTTCATAGCCTTCAGCCGCCCCGAGCACGTCGGCCATCTTGGCCGAGTCGTACTCGTTCATCTGGCAGCCGAACGTCTTGATAAAGACCTTTTTTGTCACGATGGAAGCGTCCGTCAATTGCTGAAAAACAGCCCGCACTGCCCCGGTGCCTTGGGCAACTGAAGCTGGCTGGCCGTGGAATAGCTCACCAGCCACACGCGAAACACATTGCCCATCGCGTCAGTCTGAAACACCACCGGGGCCTGCAGCCCGTTGAGCTGGTTGCGGGGAATGATGCGGTTTAGCGGGCTGATCACCCGCGCGCCTGGGCCGAGGGTGTAATCGGTGCAGTTGATGCTGACGCTCGGAAACGCGCCAAACGTCGCTAGGCCCTGCAGGCTGCCCATCGGGTAGTTCATCTGCGCGTTAGCCGCGCCCAGGCTGCCCAGACACAGCGCCGCCCCAAGGGCCATCCGACGCAGCAACGGTTGAGGTTTCATGGCCGACTCCTGGACAAAAAACGGTTCGCTTGGCGCGCAAAACAAAAAAGCCCAGGCAACAACGCATGGGCTTGAATCAGCGCCCACGAATTCGGCGCGAAGGGTGCAAACGAGAAGCCTACGAAAAAAACGATGTGGGCTGGAAAACTATGGTGGCGCTTCAGGGAGCAGACACCAAATCAAAAAAAACCCTTAAAAATCAAAAGGTTAGCCTTTGGCAAGGTCCAAAAACCTTGTACTCCGAATTGTACCACCTGGCGAAGCTGGGGACCCGATAGGGAAAGAGGACGAAGGTCCTTCCAAAACTGGAAGCCCCTAGGGGGGCTGGCCCTTGTGGCCGGGGGATTGTATCAGCACTTCGTCAAAAACCCAATACAGAGCGATCTAGACCCTCATAGGGTCGTGTTTTCTTCACATTCTCGGTGCTCCCTCTGGAAGAGGGCGGGGGGAGTTGATTAGAAATCAGTGAAAAGAAAAGAAAACTCTAACCTATCAATATTTTCTTTCAAGATTTTTATAGGTTTTTCTTGTTGATAGGTTTTAAAATGAGCCGAAGAGAAATCAAGTTTTGACTGTTCAAAATGACCAACAATTGCCATAATGATAGAGGGGTGAATATTTAACAAGGTCATACGATTAATAAATGTTGACCTAAAACTATGAAAAACTTTTTGCTCGTTCCTTATCAAAATCTTATCGAGATAAAGACCAAACCTCCTACTACAATTTTTTGAAAAGCCATTTTTTCCCGATTTTAATTCTGGGAATAATTGTTCTCCGTTCCTAACTTTCTCAAAATATTTGATAAAACCTAATTCTATCAGTTTTTTATGAATTGGTATTTTTCGTATTGAATTGAAGTTTTTAGCCTTTTCAAGTTCAATATAAAAAATTCCATCTTCAATTTTTATTTGAGTTGTTTTTAGACTTGCTAATTCTTCAATTCTTGCCCCTGTAAAAAGTGCCAAAATTGGTAGCCAAAAATAATTAGATTTATTCATAAATTCTTGATAAGACTTCTTATCAAAAATTTGTCTTAATTCTTCATCTGTAAACTCTTTATAACTTTTGACCTTTTCTTTTAATTTTGCCTT
>NZ_NCKP01000017.1:0-45088 GCF_002282795.1 Thiomonas sp. 13-64-67 | reverse complement strand
CCGAACATGTGGCAGAGCTTTTCTTCCGTATCAGCGATCAGGTCGAACGGCAGTTCGAGGTGCTCCTTGAACTTTTCGTGCGACAGCAGGTTGTCGCGCGAGATGCCGAAAATCACGGCATTGGCCTGCTCGAATGCTTCGAAGTTGTCGCGAAAGTGCATGGACTCGGTGGTGCACCCGGGCGTCATGTCCTTGGGGTAGAAGTAGAGAACAATTTTTTTGCCCAGATAGTTTTTCGGGCTGAACTGCACGCCACTGGTGGCGGCGGCTTCGAAATCGGGAACCACTTTATTCAAGACCAAAGCCATGAAGTCTCCTGCTGGGCTGCTGCATCGTTTCTCCTCGTTCTGATCAGTCGTTGATACTGCTGAGGGAAACGGAAGGACGTAAAACCTTATTTTATCTTGCCGCGCGAACCAGAGCCGGTTCACGCTGTTTTGTGTCGGTTCGCGCCGGTCCGATCATTCGATCATCAGCGCGGCCAGCACATGACGACCTTCGCCCGCCAGAATGTTGTAGGTGCGACAGGCGGCGGCGGTGTCCATGACTTCCCAGCCGATGCGGCGCGAGATGAGTTGGCGCATCAAGGCGGCGGGCAGCAGATGCTGCTCACGGCCCGTGCCTATGAGCACCACCTCGGGTAGCGGATCGAGCAGCAGGGCGTCGATGTGCGCGGGCAACAGCGCGCCGACATGCTCGGCACCCCAGGGCTTAGGCGACTGCTGCGGGGCGAACACGGAGACCATCTGCGTATCGGGGGAGAAGTCGGGCTGGAGTTTCATGACTGGACGGGTGCGGGCCGCTACATCAGGCTCGCGCAGGGGCGGGCGTGGGGGAAAGACGGCGCAAACCGAGGGAAATGCATGGGTTGAAGATGCAGATCAAGGTAAATTATAGGGTTCGCCCTCCGCATGGCGGGCGGGCGCGGGTCTGAATCCCCTACCTCTGAAGAGAGGCGCTCAGGATGGGGATGAGTGGCCAGGGTGGTAGCACGCACGGTGTTTGTGCGGACGCTTTTTCTAGGCAGAGAGTGAGGTGGTTGTGCGCGAATTCCGGCGGCAGATGGAAGAGGAGGGGCAGCGGATCATCAAGCTCAACATCGGCAATCTGGCCGTGTTCGGCTTCGAGCCGCCCGATGAGATCGTGCAGGACATGATCCACAACCTGCCCAGTGCGGCCGGCTACACCGATTCCAAGGGCTTGTTCGCGCCGCGCAAGTCCATCGTGCATTACACGCAGGAAAAGGGCATTGCGGGGGTGAGCATCGACGATGTGTTCATCGGCAACGGCGCCTCCGAGCTCATCAATATGAGCATGAACGCGCTGCTCAACAATGGCGACGAAGTGCTGATTCCCGCGCCGGATTACCCGCTCTACACCGCGTCTGTAGCGCTGTCTGGCGGCAAGCCGGTGCACTACATCTGCGACGAGCAGTCGGACTGGTATCCGGACATTGCCGATATCCGCAGCAAAATCACGCCCAACACCCGGGCCATCGTGGTGATCAACCCCAACAACCCGACCGGTGCGCTGTACCCGCGCGAATTGCTCGAAGAGATCGTGCAGGTGGCGCGTGAGCATGAACTCATCGTGTTCGCCGATGAGATTTACGACAAGACGCTGTACGACGGCAACACCCACACCAGCATCGCCTCGCTGGCCGACGATGTGCTGTTCATCACCTTCAACGGCCTGTCGAAAAACTACCGCTCCTGCGGCTACCGCTCGGGCTGGATGGTGGTGTCGGGCAACAAACGGTGTGCGCGCGACTACATCGAGGGCCTGACCATGCTGGCCTCGATGCGCCTGTGCGCCAATACGCCGGGGCAGTTGGCGATTCAGACCGCGCTGGGCGGTTATCAGAGCATCAAGGATCTGGTCGCGCCGCAAGGGCGCCTGACCAAGCAGCGTGATCTGGCTTACGACCTGCTCACGCAGATTCCGGGTGTCAGCGTGGTGAAACCGAAGGCGGCGCTGTATATGTTCCCGCGGCTCGATCCCGAGATTTACCCCATCGCCGACGATCAACAGTTCGCCTATGACCTGCTGGCGCAGGAAAAAGTGTTGATCGTGCAGGGTACCGGCTTCAACTGGCCGCAGCCCGACCATTTCCGGCTCGTTTTTCTGCCCAATGCCGACGATCTGACGGAAGCCATCGGCCGCATCGCGCGCTTTCTTGAAACCCTCCGCAAGCGCAGCCGCGCTGTTGCCTCGGCCTCGGTCTCGGCCTGATTTCCTGTCCCGTTCTCTATGAAACCTTTACAGATTGCCCTTCTCGGCGCGGGCACCGTCGCCAGCGGTGTGGTCAAGGTGCTGGCGCGCAACCAGGAAGAGCTGCAGCGCCGCGCAGGGCGCGGCATTGCCCTCGCGGCGATTGCCGCGCGCAACGCCGACAAGGCGCGCGCCGCTTTAGGGGACGCTCTGCCCATCACCACGGATTTCATGGCGTTGGCGACCCGGCCCGACATCGACATCGTGGTCGAACTCATGGGGGGCATCAGCCCGGCGCGCGAGTTGGTGCTGGCGGCCATCGCTGCGGGCAAGCATGTGGTCACCGCGAACAAGGCATTGCTGGCCATACACGGCAACGAAATCTTCGCCGCGGCACAGGCCAAGGGCGTGATCGTGGCCTTCGAGGCGGCTGTGGCCGGCGGCATTCCCATCATCAAGGCGGTGCGCGAAGGGCTGGCCGGCAACCGCATCGAATGGATCGCGGGCATCATCAACGGCACCACCAATTTCATCCTGTCCGAGATGCGCGACAAGGGGCTGGATTTCGCCACCGTGCTCAAACAGGCGCAGGCGCTGGGCTATGCCGAGGCCGATCCGACCTTCGACATCGAGGGCGTGGATGCGGCGCATAAAGCGACCATTCTCTGCGCCATCGCGTTCGGCGTGCCGGTGCAATTCGACAAAGCCTATGTCGAGGGCATTACCGCGCTGCAGGCTGCCGACATCCGTTACGCCGAGCAACTCGGCTACCGCATCAAGCTGCTGGGCATCACCAAAAACACCGGTGAGGGCATCGAGTTGCGCGTGCATCCCACTCTGATACCGGCCACACGTCTGATCGCCAATGTCGAAGGCGCGATGAATGCGGTAGTGGTGCAGGGCGACGCGGTGGGCCCGACCTTGTATTACGGCAAGGGGGCGGGCTCCGAGCCCACGGCCTCTGCCGTCATCGCCGACCTGGTGGACGTGACCCGGCTGCACACCGCCGATCCCGAGCACCGCGTACCGCATCTGGCCTTCCAGCCCGATGCGATGAGCGACTTGCCCATCCTGCCGATGGATCGGGTGGTCACCGCCTACTACCTGCGCCTGCGCGTGGCCGATCAGACCGGGGTGCTGGCCGACCTCACGCGCATCCTGGCCGATGAGGGTATTTCCATCGACGGTCTCATTCAGCGCGAAGCCGGGGAGGGCGAGCATCAGACCGATCTCATCATTCTCACGCATGACACCGTCGAGGCGCGCATGAATGCGGCCATCGGCCGTATGCAGACCCTGCCCAGCGTGCACGCGCCCATCGTGCGTATTCGCAAAGAGGAGTTGCGCTGATGCGTTATCTGAGCACCCGCGGCGAGTCCGCGACCCGAGGTTTTTCCGACATCTTGCTCGAAGGGCTGGCGCCCGATGGCGGGCTCTATCTGCCCGAAAGCTATCCGCAGATCGATCGCGCCACGCTGGCGCAATGGCGCGGGCTGTCTTACGCCGATCTGGCGTATGAAATCCTGTCGCGTTTTATCACCGATATTCCGGCGGACGATCTGCGCGCCCTCATCGCCAAGACCTACACGCCCGAGGTGTTCGACGGCCACGCCGAGATCGTGCCGCTCAAACCGCTGAAAGGCGATCCGGGCATGGCGCTGCTGGGCTTGTCCGAAGGGCCCACGCTGGCGTTCAAGGACATGGCCATGCAGTTGCTCGGTAATCTGTTCGAGTACGCGCTGGCCCGCCAGCACAGCGAACTCAATATTTTCGGCGCGACCTCGGGCGATACCGGCAGCGCGGCCGAATATGCCATGCGCGGCAAGCGCGGTATTCGCGTGTTCATGCTCTCGCCCTTCGGCAAGATGAGCGCGTTCCAGACCGCGCAGATGTATTCGCTGGCCGACGCCAATATCCACAACATTGCGGTGCAAGGCGTGTTCGACGATGCGCAGGACATGGTCAAGGCCGTGTCCAACGACCTCGACTTCAAGCGCCGCTGGCGCATCGGCACGGTCAACTCCATCAACTGGGCGCGGCTGGCGGCGCAGATCGTCTATTACTTCGCCGGCTATTTTCAGGCAACGCGCAGTAACGACGAGCAGGTGAGCTTCACCGTGCCATCGGGCAACTTCGGCAACATCTGCGCCGGGCATGTGGCGCGGATGATGGGGCTGCCGATCCGCAAGCTGGTGCTGGCCACCAACGAAAACAATGTGCTCGACGAGTTTTTCCGCACCGGCATCTACCGCCCGCGCAGGTCTGCCGTCGAACTTCGAGCGCTTCATCTTCGATCTGCTCGGGCGCGACGCTTCGCGCGTGCACGCGCTGTTCGCGGACGAACTGCCGAGCAAGGGCTTTTTCGACCTCTCGGCCGACCCGGCGTTTGCCAGGATTGCGACCGACTACGGCTTCGCCTCGGGCAGCAGCACCCATGCCGACCGGCTCGCCACCATCCGCAGCGTGTGGCAGGGCAGCGAACGGCTGATCGACACCCATACCGCCGACGGCGTGAAAGTGGCGCGCGAGCACCTGGAGCCGGGCGTGCCCATGCTGGTGCTCGAAACGGCGCTGGCCGCCAAGTTCCCCGAAACGATTCAGGAAGCCGTGGGCACCTGCCCGCAGCGCCCGGCCGGGCTCGAAGACCTCGAACGCCGCCCGCAGCGTTTTGCCGTCATGCCGGTCGAGGTGGAGGCGGTGAAGTCCTACATTGCGATGCACTGCGGCGCAGGGCTGGCGGGCTCCTGATGAAGGTCGTCGGATTTGCCGGATTTTCTGGCAGCGGCAAGACCACTTTGGTCGAGGCGCTGGTCAAGCGGTTCGTGCAACAGGGGTTGCGGGTGTCGGTGCTCAAACACGCGCATCACCGCTTCGAGTTCGATCATCCGGGCAAAGACACCTGGCGGCACCGCGAGGCCGGCGCGTTTGAGGTGCTGGCCGCATCCGACCGCCTGATCACGCTGCAGCGCCGTCTGCCAGAGCCGCGAGAGCTTGGGGCGCACGAGCTTTTGCCCATGCTCGATCCAGCCGCTGACTGGGTGTTTGTCGAAGGCTTCAAGCAGGCCCGGCTCCCCAAGGTTGAAGTGTGGCGCGCCAGTACCGGGCGGCCTCTGTGCTACCCCGAGGATGCGCAGGTTCTCGCCATCGCCACCGACTCGCCGCAGCAACTCCCGCAGCCTGCCCCTGCCGCCGTCCTCGACATCAACGACCCGGCTGCCGTGGCCGACTGGTTGACGGACAATGCCCCCAAATTCGAGTACCTGCCATGACTGCACCAGCTTCGCCCCTGATCGATCCCGATGTCGCTTTGCAGCGTCTGCTGGCCGCTGCGAGCGCAATCAGCGAGACCGAGACGCTGCCGCTCTCATCCGCTCTCGGTCGGGTGTTGGCGCAAGAGGTGCGCTCCACCATCGACGTGCCCCCGGCTGACAACACCGCGATGGACGGCTACGCCGTGCGCAGCGCCGATGTGTCTGCCGCGGGCACCCGCCTGCTGGTGAGCCAGCGCATTCCGGCCGGTGCCGTGCCGCAGCCCTTGCAGCCGGGAACGGCGGCGCGCATTTTTACCGGCGGGCTCATTCCACCGGGCGCAGACGCCGTGGTGATGCAGGAGCAATGCGCCGCCGAGGGTGACGAGGTGCGCATCAACGCGCCGCCCAAGGCCGGTGATTGGGTGCGGCGACGCGGCCTGGATGTGGCGGCTGGCAGTGTGGTGCTCGCGGCCGGGCAACGGCTGCGGCCGCAGGATCTCGGGCTGGCCGCTTCCGTGGGAGTGGCCTCGCTGCGAGTGCGTCGCAAGCCGCGCGTGGCGATGCTGTTCACCGGCGACGAACTCGCCATGCCCGGCGAGCCGCTGCGCCCCGGCGCCATCTACAACTCCAACCGCTTTGTCATCCGCGCCCTGCTGGAAACTGCGGGATGCGAGGTGACCGATTTCGGCATCGTGCCCGATCAGCTCGAGGCCACCCGTGCCGTGCTGCGCCAAGCCGCGCTGGGCCACGACCTCGTGGTGTCCACCGGGGGCATGTCGGTGGGCGAGGAAGACCACGTCAAACCCGCGGTGCAGGCCGAAGGCGCGCTCGATCTGTGGCAGATCGCCATGAAGCCTGGCAAGCCGCTGGCCTTCGGCCATCTGCGCCGCAGCGAAAATCAGGGCGGAGAACAGGGCGGAGAACAGGGCGGAGAACAGGGCGGAGAACAGGGCGGAGAACAGGGCGAAGCCGCCTTCATCGGCCTGCCCGGCAATCCGGTTTCGAGCTTCGTTACCTTTTTGCTGTTTGTGCGGCCCTTTTTGCTCGCCTTGCAGGGTGCAGGGCAAACCGCCGTGCAGACGCTGCCGGTGCGCGCCGCGTTCGATTGGCCCAAGCCGGACAGGCGCCGCGAATATCTGCGCGTTCGGCTCAACGCGCAAGGCGAGGCCGAGCTGTTTGCCTCGCAGAATTCCGCGGTGCTCACCTCGACCGTCTGGGCCGACGGCCTGGTGGACAACCCGCCGCAGCAGCCCATCGCCCGTGGCGATGTGCTGCGCTACCTTCCGTTTTCATCCTTGCTTCAGGGCTGACCCATGCTCGTTCAGATTCGGTATTTCGCCAGCGTGCGCGAAATCGTCGGTGTGTCACAAGAAACGCACGACCTGCCCGAAGCGGTGCTCACCGTGGGACAGGCGCGCGACTGGCTGCGGGCGCAGGGCGGGCGCTATGCCCTGGCGCTGGCGGCTGAAAAACCGCTACGCATGGCGTGCAATCAGCTCATGTGCGACGGCGACACAGCGCTGCAGCCCGGCTGCGAAGTCGCGTTTTTTCCGCCCGTCACCGGGGGCTGAGCCCATGGAGCCGATCACCATTCGCATCCAGACCGAGCCGTTCGACCTTGGCGCAGAACTGCAGGTGCTGCGGGCTGGGCGGCTGGACGTGGGCGCGATCGCCAGTTTTGTCGGGATTTGCCGCGATCATCATCCGGGCGTTTTCGACCCCGGCCATGTGCAGGCAATGGACCTGGAGCATTACCCCGGCATGACCGAGCGCGCCATTGCCGACATGGTGCATGAGGCACAGGCGCGTTGGCCCTTGCTGGGTGTCACGGTGATTCACCGCGTGGGCCGCCTGCTGCCGGGCGACGACATCGTACTGGTGCTGGTGGCCAGCGCCCACCGCGCCGCGGCTTTTGCCGCCTGCGAATTTTTGATGGATTACCTCAAAACCCAGGCGCCGTTCTGGAAGAAGGAAACCACGCCCGAGGGCGGTCACTGGGTCGATGCCCGCGAATCCGACGACGCCGCTCTGCGCCGTTGGGGCGTCGAGTCCGACAACGCCGACTGAGCATCCCTGGGTTGCCCTCGGGTTGACCCGCTAGGCGCTCGATGTCCCATCGATTACACCCGGATACATCTGGGTTCGCAAGGGGATGTCATGCAAGCCAAAAGACGACAGGTATTGATCGCAGCGCTCTGCGCGGTGTCCAGCAGCGCAGCAAACGCCGCTGGACAGGTGGTGCAAACGCCCTACAAGGCGCCGATGAAAGTGGTGTTCGAGTTTTACCTCGACGACCCCGCAACCCTTTCCAATGCACTGTTCTGGGTGCGCTCGGTGTCCAACACGGTGCAGGCCTCGCCCTATGACTTCTCGCCCGAAGATGTGCAGGCCGTCGTGGTGCTGCACGGCACTGAGATTGCCGCCACCGTTATCCGCAATCAGGACCGTTACCGTGAAGCCGTCGAGCGCATGCGCTATTACGCGCAGATGGGCGTGAAGTTCAAGGTGTGCGGACAGGCGGCGCACGATTTCGGCTACACCCCGGCGGATTTTCTGGATTTCATCGAAATCGTGCCCAACGCCATGACCGAGTTGATCTATTGGCAGCAGCAGGGTTATGCCCTGATCATTCCGCGCATCCTGATCAAGCGGGAATCGACCGAACAAATCCGCTGATTTTTTTGCTCGCTCTCAGTAGAAACCCTCACGAACGCTCGTTCGTTTTCTCCTGCTTGCGAATGACACATTCGGATACCCGAATTTGTAAACGGCTGGGCTAATCTCCGACAGGTCAGCGCACCGGCGATGGATGCCGGTGAAAAAACCGAAGGTTGGCCGCCCCTGGCGCGTCAGCCGAGCCTGGAGACCCGTTCCATGTCCACACCCAAAAAACTGGGGCCGCTGCAGTTCATTCTGCTTGCGATTCCCTGCGTTGCCGTGCTCGCCATTCCCTACTTCAACAAGCTGGAACCCAGCGTGTTCGGCATTCCCTTCTTCTACTGGTGGCAACTCGTCTGGGTGCCGCTGTCCGGGGTTTTCATCGCCATCGTCTACAAGATGGTCGTGCCGTCTGGAAGCGGAGACTGACGCCATGAATGTCGTTGCCACCGTTGTTTTTGTCGCGTTGTTTGTCGGTATCGCGGTTCTGGGATTCGCCTCGGCGCATTGGCGCAAGGGGGATATGAATCATCTGCATGAGTGGGGTCTGGGCGGACGACGCTTCGGCACCTGGATCACCTGGTTCCTCATCGGGGGTGACCTTTACACCGCTTACACCTTCGTGGCCGTGCCCGCGTTGGTGTTCGGCGCCGGGGCGCTGGGTTTCTTTGCGCTGCCTTACACCGTGCTGGTGTATCCCATGGTGTTCGCCATCCTGCCGCGTCTGTGGATCGTGGCGAAGAAGCACAACTACATCACCGCGTCCGATTTCGTCGCCGGACGCTACGGCAGCCCGGCGCTGGCGCTGGCGATCGCGGTGACCGGCATCGTCGCCACCATGCCCTATATCGCGCTGCAGCTCGTGGGCATTCAGGTGGTGATCGGCGGGCTGGGTTTTTCCACGCAGGGGCTGATGGGGGATGTGCCGCTGGTCATCGCCTTTGTCATTTTGGCTGCGTTCACCTATACCAGCGGGCTGCGCGCCCCAGCGTCCATTGCGGTGGTCAAGGATCTGCTGGTCTACATCACGGTGATCGCGCTCATCATCGTGGTGCCGTACAAGCTCGGCGGCTTCGGCAACATTTTCGCCGCCATCCCGAAGGGGCATCTGCTGCTGCCGCCGGTGAAAGACGGCAACCTGGGCCTGCAGACGTTCTATCCGACTTTGGCCTTTGGTTCGGCGCTGGCGCTGATGCTGTATCCGCATGCCACCACGGCCGTGCTCTCGGCCAAGGGGCCCAACACCCTGCGCCGCAACTGGGTGTTCCTGCCCGCTTACTCCTTCATGCTCGGCCTCATCGCGCTGCTCGGTTATATGGCCTATGCCTCGGGCATTGCCAAGCTGCCTGATCTGGCGCCTTACTTCAAGCAGTACGGCCCGCAGTTTGCCATGCCGGGTTTGCTGCTGCACTACTTTCCGAGCTGGTTTGTCGGGGTGGGTTTTGCGGCGGTGGCGATCGGTGCGCTGGTTCCTGCGGCCATCATGTCGATCGCAGCGGCCAACCTGTTCACCCGCAATATCTACAAGCCTTATATCAATCCGAACTGCAGCACGCACAAGGAAACCGAGATGGCCAAGCTGGTATCGTTGCTGGTCAAGTTCGGTGCGCTGCTGTTCATCGTGTTTCTGCCGCTGACCTATGCCATTCAGCTCCAACTGCTGGGCGGTATTCTGATTTTGCAGACCCTGCCGGCTATCGTCTCAGGCATCTACACCCGCTGGTTCGACGCCAAGGCGCTGCTGCTGGGTTGGGCGGCGGGTCTGGTCTGGGGCGTCTGGGCGGCGTCGCTCAGCGGCTTCAAGGCCTCGGGCTATGGGCTGCACATTGCGGGCATGGTGATTCCGGCTTACATCGGCTTGTACGCGCTGGTGATCAACTTCGTGGTCGCCATCGTCGCCACCCTGGTCATCGGTGCCTTGGGCATGGCCAACAAGCAGGATGCAACCGTGGCCGCAGACTACGCGGGCTAACGACATAAGACAAGTTTCTGCTCCCTGAAGATCGCACGCCGGAGGTTTGACTCCGGCCAAACGCGACGGTAGTGCCAAGGGCCGACAGCAGTCGGCCCTTGGTTTTTGTATGCTGCGCACTCACCCCGGAGATCCCCCATGCTGCTCACCGCCATCCTGCTGCTCATTGCCTCGCAACTGCCCATCGTCGCGGCGGGCAAGGCCAAGTCGGGCACGTTTCGCTCTAAGGAAAACCGCTACGACAACAACGAGCCCCGGCTCTGGATGGAGCGGCAGACCGACCCACGCAGACGCCGTGCCAACGCGGCGCAGGCCAACAGCTTCGAGGCCTTGCCCTTTCTGTTTGCGGCGGCCTTGTTTGCCCTGTATCTGAAAGCGCCGCTGGAACTGATCAACGGTCTGCTGATCGCCTGGCTGGTGTTGCGCGCGGTTTATCTCTGGTGCTACCTCAACGACCGCGCCTCGTTGCGCTCGGCGGTGTGGGGGCTGGCGCTGCTGGTCAACATCGCCCTGTTGTTTGCTCCGTTCTATGGATAAGCAGGTCGCTTCAACACAGCCTGCGCGCAGTGCGCTCGGCGGCCTGCGCGTGCTCGAACTCGGCAGCCTGATTGCCGGGCCGTTTGCCACTCGGCTGATGGCCGAGTTCGGCGCGGACGTGATCAAGATCGAGTCGCCCGCACGCGGCGATGATCCGGGCGGCGACCCGCTGCGCAGTTGGCGCAAGCTACACAAAGGCGAGTCGCTTTGGTGGACCGCGCAGGCGCGCAACAAACGCTGCATCACGGTCAATCTCAAACACCCGCAGGGCCGCAACATCGTGCTGCAGCTCGCGGCGCGGGCCGATGTGGTGGTGGAAAACATGCGTCCTGGCGCACTCGAAAAGCTCGGCCTGGGTTGGGACGACCTGCGCGCCGTCAACCCCAGTCTGGTGATGGTGCGCATTTCCGGCTTCGGCCAGACCGGGCCGATGCGCTTGCAGCCGGGTTTTGGCGCCATTGCCGAGGCCATGGGCGGCATGCGCTATGTCACCGGCGACCCGGATCGCCCGCCCATGCGCGCCAATTTGTCGCTGGGCGATTCCATCGCCGCGTTGCACGCCACCATGGGCGCGCTCATGGCGCTGCGCCACCGCGACGCCACCGGCGGGCGGTGGAACGGGGAGCAGGGCGGCGAAGGGCAAGTGGTCGATGTGGCGCTGACCGAGAGCGTGTTCAATCTGCTGGAAAGCACGCTGATGGAATACAGCTACGACGGCACGGTGCGGCAGCGCACGGGAACGAGCATTCCGGGCATCACGCCATCCAACGTCTATCGCAGCAAGGGCGGCGAGTGGGTACAGATTTCGGGAAATGGCGATGCGATTTTCAAGCGGCTGATGCTCACCATCGGCCGCGCCGATATGGCCGAGGATGCCGGGCTGGCGCGCAATCCAGGCCGCATGGCCCGCGCCGACGAAATCGACGCGGCCATACAGCAATGGGCTGCGGGACAAGAGCCCGAAGCCATCGTGCAGGCCATGCGTGCGGCCGAGGTGCCCGCCACCCGCATCTACAGCATTGCCGATGTGGCGGCCGATGCCCAGTTTCGCTCGCGCGGCATGATCGAGCCGCACGCTCTGGCAGACGGCACGCCGGTCGATTTGCCCGCGCCCGCGCCCCGCTTGTCAGCCACGCCCGGCGCCACGCGCTGGCTCGGCCCGGCGCTGGGAGCGCATACCGATGAGGTGCTGGCCGAACTGGGTCTGGACGCCGGGCAGATCGCCGCGTTGCGGCAGGACGGCGCGGTCTGAACGCGTGATCGCGCGCTTACTGCTGCGCGACGTCGATCAGTTTCTTGTCCCGCGTCTGCACGCTGTAGTGCAGTTCTTTGCGCTGACGCTCGGCGACCTTGACAGGCTGGCGCACGATGTTGCGGCGCTTGACCTGCGGTTTGCGTTCGGCCACCACGCGCCGTTTGACCACCTTACGCTCGGCCACGATGCGCCGCTCGTCCGCCTGGCGCTCGGCCACGAAAATGCGCGGGGTGTGCGTGACGTAAATGGTCACGAACTGCCCTTTGCGGAAAATGCCGCGCTCGGTCGTGCGGTTCCACTGCGCCACTTGCAGCGGGCTGAGGTGATAGCGGTGCGCTACGCCCTGCACCGAGTCGCCAAATCGGCCGACGCGCAGCACCATGCGACGCCCCGGCGGGGCTTCGGGCGCAAAGGCCAACACCGCGTTTTCGGCGACGGCCGCGCTGACGTTTTTATTGCTGCCGTCATCCGCCTTGGGAATCAGCACGGTCGAACCGGCCCGGATGAGCTGCCGCGCCGGAATGTCGTTGGTCTCGCGCAGCACGGCTTCGCTGACCTTGAGTTCGCTCGCCAGTTGCATCGGCGATTGAGTAGCTTTGACGGTGTAGGCCGTCCAGGTGGACAGCGGGCCGTTGTAAGCCTGCAGCGCTTGCGCAAAGTGCGTGGCGTTGTCGTAGGGCAAGAGAATGCGCGGGTTGGTCGCCCCCAGGATCACCGGCTTGGTGTATGAGGGGTTGAGCGAGCGGAACTCGTCGGGCGTCAGGCCGGCCAGTTTGGCGGCCAGCGACACGTCGATATCACGCGTGATGGTGACCGCCTTGAAGTAGGGATGATCGGGAATCTCGGGCAGGGTGATGCCGTACTTGCTCGGATCGGAAATGATGTCTTTCACCGCCTGCAGCTTGGGGTAGTAGTTGCGGGTTTCGTTGGGCATGCGCAGGTCTTGGTAATCGACTGGCAGGTTGTGCGCCTTGTTGTAGGCAATGGCGCGTTGCACACTGCCTTCGCCCCAGTTGTAGGCGGCCAGGGCGAGCTGCCAGTTGCCGAACATGTTGTAGAGGTTCTGCAGATAGTCGAGCGCGGCGTTGGTCGAGGCCAGCACGCTGCGGCGATCATCCTGGAACATGTTCTGCTTGAGGTTGTAGTGCTTGCCGGTGGACGGAATGAACTGCCACATGCCCACAGCGTGGGCCACCGAGCGCGCGTCGGGGTTGTAGGCGCTCTCGATGAAAGGCAGTAACGCCAGTTCGGTGGGCATGCCGCGCTTTTGCACTTCCTGCACGGTGTAATAGAGGTATTTGCGCGCGCGCTCGGTCATGCGGGCGACATAGTCGGGCCGGGTGGTGTACCACTGCGCGGCCTGCCCCACCAGCGGGCTGTCCATATTGGGAATGGCGAAACCGGCGCGGATGCGTTGCCAAATGTCGTTGTACTGCGGGGTGATGTCTTTGGTGTCGTCTTGCAGCGCCGTTTGCTCTGCGGGAGTGATGGCGCCGCCGCCGACCACCTCGGCCTTGAGCGGTGTGCCGGGTTCAGCGGTTGCGGAAGCGGCGGCGGTGGAACTGCTGGGCGGTGAGGTTAGAGACAAGGCGGCGGTTTTTTCGGAGGGAGGGACGGCGGCGCATCCGGCGGCCATTGCGACCATTGCACCCAAAGCCCAAAATCGCAGTCGTCTCAGTTGCCGCATCGGTTCTCACCCCTTGAAATCGTTTTTCCACTCTCGCAGCCAGGCCAGCGCCTGCACCGCGTCCCCGGGCTTTTGGCCCTTGTGCTGCTCCAGCGCCTGCAGCACGCCGGGCTGGTCGGTGCGCAGGAACGGGTTGATCTGCTTCTCCAGGCCGATATGGCTCGGCAAGGTGGGCAGCCCTTTGGCGCGTAAGGCCAGGCACCGTTTCTGGTGCGCCACCACCGCCTCGTTCAGGGGATCTGCAGCCCGTGCGAATTGTAGATTAGAGAGGGTGTACTCGTGGGCACAATTTACTGTCGTATTTTCAGGGAGTTGCGACAGTTTGTTTAAAGAATGGTGCATCTGGGCCGGAGTTCCTTCAAACAGACGACCGCAGCCTGCGGAAAACAGCGTGTCGCCGCAGAACAGCGACGGCGGCTCCTCGCCCTGCAGCGCGGTGGCCACATAGGCGATATGCCCCAGGGTGTGGCCCGGCACTTCCAGCACCTCCAAACGCAGGGGCCAGCCCGTCGGCGAGAACACATCGCCCTGGCGCATGGCCTGCGTGCGTGCGGGAATGGCCTCGGCGGCTGGCCCCCAGACGGGCGGCTCATCGGCGGGGTGCTTCGCCTGCCACCACTGCAGCAACTCGCGAATGCCGCCCACATGGTCGCTGTGATGGTGGGTGACTAGAATGCCGCGCAGTTCCAGGCCGCCCCGTTCCAGGGCGCCAATCACCGGCGCGGCGTCGCCCGGGTCGACCACCAAAGTGCGCGGATCGTTCGCGTCGGGCCTAATCAACCAGATGTAGTTATCGCGAAAGGCAGCAAGCGCTTCTGTATGCATGGTGACTCCGATCTGTGGCCGTTGATGAGCCTGCAGCACTGGTTGCAGACGCCTCCTGGTCGCTACGCCCTGGCTTGGGAACAGAGCCAGATCGACCGCGTGGTGACCGACATTTTCGGCTATCACGCGTTGCAACTCGGCAATCCGGCTTTGCAGGGGCTGGCGCACAACCGCATGCCGCATCGCTGGCTGGCGCTCGACGGCGCCGAGTCGGCCCAGCCCGATTTGCCCGGCGTGCGCCCGGCCTGCCTGCTGCCCGAGCATTACGGCGGCGAGCCGGTCTATGCCGAGCCCGGCCTGGTGGACGCCGTAGGCTTGGCGGCAGAAAGCGCACAGCTTCCCCCCGAGCCGCAGCCCGCCGACGCCCACGCCATTCATACCGAGCATCTGCAATGCGACTTCACCGCGCTACCGTTTCCCGCCCAATCGCTCGATTTGGTCGTGCTGCCGCACACCCTGGAGTGGGTGGACGATCCGCACGCCTGCCTGCGCGAAGTGGACCGCGTGCTGGTGCCCGGCGGGCAGATCGTCATCAGCGGCTTCAACACCTGGAGCCTGTGGGGTATGCGACAACTGGTCGGGCGCGTGGGCGGCGGCTGGTATCTGCCTCAGCACGGCGAATTTCTCGCACCCCGCCGCGTGCGCGACTGGCTGCGGCTGCTCAGCTTTGAAGTCACCCAAGGCCGCTTCGGTTGCTACCGCCCCGCGCTGTGCTCGCCGCTGTGGCTGCACCGCTGGCGCTTCATGGACCAGGCCGGAGACCGCTGGTGGCCCGTGTTCGGCGCGGTGTACTTCCTAGCGGCGATCAAGCGCGTGCCCGCCATGCGTCTGGTCGGCAAGGTGGAAATGCGCACCCAGCGTCGCGCCGTCGCGCTGCGACCCATCGCGCAGCGCCGGGCGAAAACAAAAATCTGAACCCTATGACCAGCGAATCCGACAACGAGATCATCATCTACACCGACGGCGCCTGCAAAGGCAACCCCGGCCCCGGCGGCTGGGGCGTGGTGCTGCGCAGCGGTGCCCATGAAAAAACTCTGCACGGCGGCGAGCCGCAAACCACCAACAACCGCATGGAACTGATGGCCGCCATCATGGCGCTCGAAGCCCTCAAGCGCCCCAGCCGCGTGCTGCTGCACACCGATTCGCAATACGTGCTCAAAGGCATGACCGAATGGATCGTCGGCTGGAAGCGGCGCGGATGGACCACCGCCGACAAAAAGCCGGTGAAAAACGTCGATCTGTGGCAGCGCCTGGAAAAAGCCGCCGCGCCCCACACCCTACGCTGGGTGTGGGTGCGCGGCCACACCGGCGACCCCGGCAACGAACAAGCCGACGCTCTGGCGAACCAGGGCGTGGAGGCGGCGGGGCGCGGGTAGGTCACTGCGCCGCCACGCCCATTCACTCGACTGAAAGTCGGAACTTCATCGGCGTTTCTGAGGGGTCTTTGGCGAAGTCCGGGGATGCCGGTGAAAGGGCCGACGGGAATTTGAGGCGCTTTGCCAGTAGCGGTGTTGCCGTCTGCAGGTTTTCCATGGCTTGCATAACGCTGCCCGCCCCTTTGAGATAGAAGCGCTTGAGCGCCGTCTTGGCCGCCGAGTTCTTGGATCGGTCGCAGACGTCCTCCACAAAACCGGGCCAGTTGGAGCGATCCATCAAGGCCGTACAGACCGAGATGGAAATGGACAACGGCCGGGCTGCATGCCACCACAGCATGGGAATGAAAATAGTCTGCCCGGGCTTGAGCACGGCGCGGTAGGCCGTGGCTTCGGCCATGCGCGGAAAGCGGCTCAGATCGGGCGCGGCGGGGTTGTCCACCTGAGACCAGTTTTTCTGGGTGGGGCGCGGGTAGAGCTTGTCGCCGTTATCGGGTGGAAAGAGATAGAACTCCTTGTCGCCGTAGATTTCGGTGATCTGCGCGTGGGCGTGTTCCAGGTCGTAGTGCATGACTGGAAACTTGCTGCCCACGCCCCCCATGAGCAGTTTGAGAAAACCGTCGGGACGGCGCCAGCGCTCGGGCATCAGCGGGCTCGCATGGCGACCCGCAAAGGCGTAGGCATTTTGCGGACGGAGATCGGCCAGCAGTTGCGGCAGGTGATCGTGGATGAACAGGCGATAGAGGTAAGGCCCCGGCGCATCGACGGTCGATGCCTCGACGGCATCGACGAAGTCGCGCATCGCCATGCGTTTGGTGTAGGACACCTGCACGGTTTGGTCGCCGAACTTGTCGCGGAAATATCCGGGCGTCCATCGGCTCAGCGCCGGCCACTCCCGCACCGAGTCGGCGATGACCACGGGCCGGTTCTTGCGAACGTACTCGTTCAGGAACTCGTTGTAGGGCAGGTCCTGTGCCTGCACCACGTCGATGGCGAGGGGCGGGCGGGTTTGCAGTGGCTGGGCGCGTGCGCGATCAGGTCCACCTCCAATCGGTGTGGCTTGCTGCATGGTTTGAACTCCAGGAAATGTGCATGATGGGCTGCCTTCTTTGGGCGGCGTCAGTTTGCTGAGTGTGTCGAACTGCTGGTCTCTTTCCCGAACAGGCGCTGGAAGAGACTCTTTTTGCCACTGGGTGCGGCTTGTTCTGTTTTGTCGTATTCGAGGGCGATCTGCCGCAATGAATCGAACACGTAATGACGGGGGCCGAGGCGTTTTCCCGTTAATTTCTCCATACGCGAGACGGCCTGCATGACCAGCAGCGAGTGGCCGCCCAGATCAAAGAAGTTGTCGTCGGGCTCGATATGCGGGGTGGCGAGTAGCTCGGCCCAGAGGGCGGCGAGCTGTCGCTCCGTCTCGGTTTGCAGGCGGTCTGCAGCAGGTGCGGCTGCGGCGGGCGCCCTTGGCGAAGCGACGGGCGATGCGGTCGAAGCCGGGCTGCTGACACTCACCGTGCCCCCCAAGGCGGGCAAATCCGCGAGCGCGGTCTCGGGGTGCGCCATGGCGTCGACGAGCAACTGGCTGTACTGCGCCATCCACGCCGCCACGCGAGGGGCCTCGAACACGTCGGTGTTATAGGTCAACCCACCCATCACGCCGCTCGGGGTGTTGAGGAACCACAGGCGAACGTCCTCGGCTGCGGCAGGTTGATAGACCTTGAGATTCTCCTGCTCCAGGGTTCCCCAGTGGGTGTTTCGCTGTCGCACATCCTGATACGAGAAGAAGGCCTGATAGATCGGGTTCCGGCTGTCGTCTCTCTGAACCGATGAGAAATGCAGCATTTGCTCCAGCGGCGCGTCGGGAGCGGCAAACATCCGCAGCGGCAAGGCGTTGACGAAAAAGCCCATGACCCTCTCCAGATCCACCGTGGGCCGCCCGCGTACCGGCGTGCCGATGACCAGATCGGTCTGGCCCGATTGCCGCCACAGCAGCGCAGCGAAGGCGCTGAGCAACACCATGTAGGGCGTGGCGTTTTGTTGCAGCGCGAATTGGTGCAGGCTGGCAAACCAATCGGTCGGGTGGCTGAACCAGAAGGTGTCGCCGCCACCGGTCATGCGCTTGGGGCGGGGGCGGTCTGCGGGCAGATTCAGCGGCGCGGGCAACGGGGTGAGTTGATCACGCCAGTAGCCGAGCTGGCGCTGAAGGTCGGGCGTTTCAAGCCATCGCCGCTGCCAGGCGGCGTAGTCGCCATAGGTGACGGGAAGCGGCGCCAGATCGGGCGCGCGGCCTTCTGCAAAGGCGGGGTAAAGCGCCGCCATTTCGTCGTAAATGAGATCGAACGACCAACCGTCCCAGATGATGTGGTGCGGCATGAAAAACAGCACATGGTCGTCTTCTGCCAGACGGTAGAGCCCCAGTTTGAACAGCGGCAGTTCGCCCAAATCGAAGACCTCGGCGCTGCGGGCCTGCAGCCTTTTCATCAATTCGACCTCGCGGTCGGCAGGGGGCAGGGCGGAGAGGTCGTGAATCTTGCCCAGTTGCACAGTCAGTTCGGGGGCAACGACCTGCAGCGGCGCGCCGTCTTGCTCCACGATCACTGTGCGTAGGCTGGCTTGGCGTGCCACCATGGCGTTGAGCGCGCGTTCGAGGGCGACGACATCCAACGCCCCGCGCAGGCGATGCGCGGAAGGGGTGTTGTAGGTTGGCAGCCCAGGGTCGAGCTGTTCGAGGAACCAGATGCGCCCCTGCTGCAGCGAGGCGGGCGCGACGGTCTGCTCGCTGCGGTGCGCAATGGCTTCGACCTTGGCGCTATTGTCTTGGGCGTGGGTGTCGATCCAGCGCGACAGACCGTCGATGCTGGGCGCATCGAATACGGTGCGCATTTGCACATCCAGACCGGTTTGCTCACGCAGGCGCGCCGCGAGTTGCGCCGCCAGCAGCGAATGCCCGCCGAGGGAAAAAAAGTCGTCGTCGAGTGCCATGCCGGGCAGCCGCAGCACCTGCTCCATCACTGCGGCCACCCGCTTTTGCGTGGGCGTCTGCGGAAGTCTGCGCTCGGCCTCGACCGGCCCGCCGCCGCTGACAGGCGAAGGCAGGCGCTTGCGGTCAATCTTGCCATTGGGCAAGAGCGGAAGCGTCTGCAGCGCAACGATGTGCTGCGGAATCATGTAGGCGGGCAGGTCTTGCTGCAGATGCTTGCGCAACTGCGCGGGGTCCAACTCCACTTGCGCGAATCGGGGGACGACATAGGCCACCAGCCGGGCATCGCCCGGGGTGTCTTCGCGTACCATCGCTACCGCCTGCGCGACTTCGGGGTGATGGGTGAGGTGGGTTTCAATGTCGCCCAGCTCGATGCGAAAGCCGCGCAGCTTCACCTGGAAGTCGAGCCGCCCGAGATGTTCGAGCTGGCCGTCGTTGCGCCAGCGGCCACGGTCGCCAGTGCGGTACAGACGCGCGCCGGGTTCGTTGGAAAAAGGGTCGGGCACGAAACGATCCGCCGTGAGCGCCTCACGTTGCCAATAGCCCAGGGCGACGCTGGCCCCGCCGATGTGGATTTCGCCGGGCACGCCAACGGGGCAAAGATTGCCGCGAGGGTCGAGCACCCACACCTGGGTGTTGGCCAGCGGCGTGCCGATGGCGATGCCTGCGGCGCTGTCTTGCACCCGCCAGCAGGTGGACCACACGGTGGTTTCCGTCGGGCCGTACATATTCCACACCGCACCGCAACTGCGCTGCAACTGGGTGGCGAGGTCGGCAGGCAGGGGTTCGCCGCCGACCAGCGCTTTGAGCTTGCTTTGGCCCGCCCAGTCTGCGCTGAACAGCAGGCGCCAGGTGCTCGGCGTGGCTTGCAGGGCCGTGACCGGGTGGGTTTGCAGCAGGTCGCGCAGGGCGAAGCCATCGGCGGCTTGTTCGCGGCTGGCCAGCAGCACGGTGGCGCCGACGGCGAGCGGCAGCAGGAGTTCAAGTACGGCAATGTCGAACGACAGTGTGGTCACGGCCAGCAGCATGTCGCCGGACGTCAGGCCAGGGCGTTGGGCGACCGCGAGCAGAAAGTTCACCACGGCGCGATGCGGCAGCATGACACCCTTGGGTTTGCCGGTGGAGCCCGAGGTGTAAATCATGTAGGCCAGCGATTCGGGCGTGGCGTCGCGCTGGGCCTCTGCGGCTGGCGGGGTGTCGGGCTGGGCGGCGATTTGGGCGGCATCGCCGTCGAGCCACAGGCTTTGCGCGCGCGGCCAGGGCAGAGCGGCGGCTGTGGTGGACTTGGCGATCAGCAGGGCGAGGTCGGCGTCTTCGGCCATGTCGGCCAGGCGCGAGGTGGGAAAGCTCGGGTCCAGCGGCACATAGCCTGCACCGGCGACCAGAACGCCCAGCAAAGCGGGCAGCATGTCGGCGTCACGGGGCAGGCATAGGCCGACGCGCGAGCCGCGCTGCACGCCGCGTGCGCGCAGCGTGTGGGCGATGCAATGCGCCTGCGCCCAGAGTTGGGCGTAGGACATCGGGCTAGCGCCGCAGATTTGCGCGGTGGCGTCGGGCGTGCGCGTGGCCTGCGCATGCAGCAACTGGTGCAGCAGCAGGCCGGGAGGCAGCGGCGACGAAGTGGCATTGAGTTGCGCCAGTTGCTGCCGGTCGGCATCGGTGACGATGTCGATGGCGCCGAGCGCCGCATCGGGCGCGGCACAGAGATGCGTCAGCAAGGCTTGGTAGCTCGCCAGCCAGCGGCGCACGGTGGCTTCGTCGAACAGCGCGGTGGCGTATTGGCACTCGAGCCGAAGGCCGCCGTTGACCACGGGGACGGCATTGATGGACAGTTCGAAGTTCTCGGCCTGCCGCGGGTTGTAAACCGTACTGACTTGCAGATGGCCAAAGCTGCGCAGATCGATGGCCTGGTCGAGATTGAACATGACCGGGGCGAGCGGCACCCGCGATGGATCGCGTTCGATCAACAGTTTTTGCAGCAGGGTGCCGAAGGTGTAATGCTGGTGCTCGAAGGCATCGAGCACGGCCGATTGCACGGCCGGCAGCGACTGCACCAGCGGGGCGGCGGCGTCGGGCATCAGCCGCAAAGGCAGCAGATTGACACCGTGGCCGACGACGGTTTCGAAACCCGGCAGCGTTTGCCCCGCAGCGGGTACGCCGACCACCACTTCATCATTGCCCGAAAGACGCTGCAGCAACGCACCGAAGCTGCACAGCAGGGTGGAAAACAAGCTGGCGCCTGACTTGGCGCCGAGTTGACGCACGGCGCTCACCAAGTTTGCGGGCAGCACATGGTCGATGCGCTTGGAGTCGAAAGCGCGCGTGGCGGGCCGGGGGTGGTCGCAAGGCAGCTCCAGCACCGCAGGAATGCTGGCGTAGCGGTTCAGCCAGTACGCCTCATCGGCCTGATGTTCGGCGCTGCCTTGTCGCGCGGAAAGCGCTTGCGCAAACGAAACGAAGCTCGCGGGCGCATCGGGCTCAGGGGCTTCGCCCTTGCGGGCCGAGTAGAGCGCACCGATTTCGTCCACCAGTACGCCGAACGACCAGCCGTCGCAGACGATGTGATGCGCGCTGAGCAGCAGGGCGACATGATCGTCGGCCAGGCGCAGCAGGCGTGCGCGAAACAGCGGCCCTTGTTGCAGATCGAAAGGCATGGCGACGGCCTGCGCGGCGGCTTGCTTCAGGGCGCTATCGCTTTGCTCGGAGGTCAGGCCGCGCAGATCGTCTGTGGGGATGTCGAGGTTCAGGCGCTCGGCGATGAGCAACTGTTCCCCATCGGCGCTGAGGGTGGCGCGCAGCGCGTCGTGGCGATCCGGCAGGGCGCGCACCGCGGCGGTAAGCGCTGGCAGATCGACCGCGCCGCGCAGATGCAGGGTGATGGATTCGTTGTACGCCAGCGTGGCGTCTCCGCCGAGCTGGCAGGCCAGCCAGATTTCGCGCTGGGCTTCAGTGGTGGGGGCGACGCGGGCGACGGGCGCGGCGTCGGCGAAGGGGTCGTAATCGACCGCGGTGGCGTTGGGAGTGTCCATGGCTTTTTAGGCGTCGAGGCGCAGGTACTTGCCGGGCTGCTCGGGGTTGGGGACGAACCAGGCGGGGTTGCCGCCGGGGTCTTTGCCGATGCGCGCGCCGGGCACGGGCGGGTGGCTGGCGTCGAAAGACGCCGATGCCGATGATTTGCGCTGCGGCAGGAATTCCGCCTCCTGCAATTCGCGCACCGAGTCCTTGAACGCTTCTTTGATCAGGCGGATGTCGGCTTCGCTGTGCGCCGTAGTCAGAAAGCAGGGGAAGTTGTCGAGGATGTGTACGCCGCGGCTGCGCATCATGGCAAACAGCAGGTCTTGCAGCGGGTGATCTTCCAGCCAGCCCACGCGCCAAAGCGAGGCGAAATGACGGATTTCCAGCGGCGCACCGACTTGACGGCAGAACGCAGTCAGCTCGTCGGCCATTTGCGCGGTCTTGGCGTTGAGCGTGTCTTGCAGCGCCGGTCCTTGCGCTTTGAGGTGCAGCAGGCTGGCATGCGCGGCGGCTAGCGCCAAGGGGTGGCGCACGAAGGTGCCGGCGAAGTAGGTCACGCCGACAGTGGGAATTGAGTCATCGCCGTACTGCCAGGCGCCGCCGTCGAGCGCGTCGATGAACTCGCGCCTGCCCGCAACGACGCCAATGGGCATGCCTCCGCCGATGACCTTGCCGTAAGTGGCCAGATCTGCGCGGATGCCGAAGAGCTGCTGGGTTCCCCCCAGGGCGGATCTGAACCCGGTGATGACTTCGTCGAAAATCAGGCAAGCGCCGCTGCGTTCGGTGACGGCGCGGATTTCCTTGAGGAATTCGACGGGTTGGAATTCGGGTCGGCGGCTTTGCACGGGTTCGACCAATACGGCGGCGAGTTCATCGGCATGCGCGCGGATGAACTCCAGCGATTCGGGCGTGCCGTAGTCGAGCACGCGCACATCGCCGAACATGCCCCGCATGATGCCCGGCGCGCCCGGTATGCCTTTGCCGCCCTTGCTTGGACGCACCACGACCTCGTCGAAGGTGCCGTGATAAGAGCCTGAGAACAGCACCACGGTGTTGCGGCCGGTGACGGTGCGGGCAATGCGCACGGCAGCCATGACCGCCTCGGAACCGGTGTTGCACAGACCGGCACGGTCAAAGCCGGTGAGTTCGCAAATCAAATCGGCCACGGGGCCGGCCAGCGGGTGTTGCGGGCCGATGTCGTAACCGTCGTCGAGCTGGCGGCGCACGGCGTCGAGCACGAAGTCGGGCTGCCAGCCGAACAAATTCATGCCGAAACCGTTGAGGGCATCGACGTATTCATTGCCGTCCAGATCCCAAAGGCGCGCGCCCTTGCTGCGATTGACCACGATTTGATAGGTGATCTCCTTGGTCATCGGACGAAAGCCGTTGACCACCCGCGGGTCGGCCAGATGGTCGCGGTATTGCACGGTGTAGGCGCGACTCTTGGCCGTGCGTTCGACGTAGCGGCGCATGAAGGCGGCAAGGCGCACCTTTTGACGTTCGGTCAGCGGGCTGGACTGAGTGTGGATGCGGGCGATGGCGCCAAAGGCTTTTTTGACGTCGTAGCGCAATGGCGCGCTGTCTTCGCCGTTTGCATCGGGCGCTGCGGGCAGGGGCTGCGCAGGGCTGGCGTTTGCCGCAGGTGGAGGCACCGTTGCGGGCGTCTGCGTGGGCGTCGGCATGGACACAGGCGGCGGCGTTTGAGGGGCGATCATCGTCTGCCCGCCTAGCAAGGCCAGTTGCTGGGACATGAGCTGCATTTGCTGCTGGATGAGCCACTGCACTGCGTCGGTCGGCGCGTGCTGCGGCAGCACGGCGGGATGAGGGGGTGTAGCAGCGAGCGGCGCGGACAGAGATACCGAAAGAGGCGCTGAAAGAGGTGACGGACTCGGCGCAGGCATCGCGGCGGGCTCGGGCTCCAGTTGGGCGTCGAGGTAATCGGCCAGCAGATCGAAACTGCGCAGGTTTTCCATCAGCTGACGGAAGGTGACCGGCACACCAAACTGCCTTTTGATTTGCAGCGCGGCTTGGGTGAGGGTGAGCGAATCGATGCCCAGTTCGACAAAGGCCATGCCCGGGTCGGCGCCGCTTGCCTCATGGCCTGAGACATCCTCGAACAAATCGCGCAACTGGGCGATCAGGCGGTTTTTGCGCAGGGGGGCTGTGGGAATGGGCTGGGCGATGGACATGGCGGGTACTGGCTCGATTGACGTGGACGTCAGCGTTTGCGCGGCTGGTGCGATGGAACTCGTTGCGGCAGGACGATCCGAGGCCGGGGATGTGGCGGGGCGGGAAGGGTGCTGCGCTATGGCCTCGATCCAGTAACGCTGGCGCTCGAAGGGATAGGTGGGCAGGCTGATCCGGTGGCGATTCGTGGGCGGATGGGCGGCTGAAACTGGCAAGGCGATGCCTGCGGTCCAGAGTGCGCCTGCCGCCAGCAACATGCAGGCAGTTTCCTGCTCGGGCGCATCGGCTAGTGACGGGATGGCCACGACCGAGGTGCCATCGGCGGGGGCATGCTGACGCACCAGTGTGGAGAGCGCACGACGCGGGCCGATTTCCAGAAAAACGGCGTTGGCATGACGGTTCAGCGCGTCGCGTACGGCGGCGGAGAAGCGAACCGGCTCCCGCAGATGGCGTACCCAGTATTCGGCATCGACGGCCTCTGCCGGGGTCAAGCTACGGCCTGTGAGGGTCGAGACGATGGGCAGGCGCGCAGGCGCCAAGGCGACAGTAGACACTTCGGAGCGAAAGGCTACGAGCGCGGGCTCCATCATGGCGGAGTGAAAAGCATGGGAGGTTTGCAGCAGCCGGGTTTGCACGCCTTGCACCTGCAGAGCGGCGTCGAAGCTGCTGATCGCTGCAGTCGGCCCGGCGATGACACAGGACGTCGGGCCGTTGATGGCGGCAAGCGAGATGTCGTCCGGCAGCTGGATGCGTAAATCGTCTGCCGACAATCGCACCGACAACATGCTTCCGGGCGTGAGCGCTTGCATCAGCGCGCCGCGCCGTGCGATCAGCCGGGCCGCGTCGGCCAACGACAGAACGCCGGCCAGAACGGCCGCAGCGAATTCGCCGATGCTGTGGCCGATCAGGGCGATGGGCTTGGCGCCGCGCGCCAGCCAGGTTTGCGCCAGTGCGTATTCAATGCAGAATGTGGCGGGCTGCGTGGTTTGCGTGCTGGCCAGCGCATCTGGGTCGGCGCTGAACAGGCGTGCCCGCAAATCAAAACTCAGGTGCGGGGCGCAGGCGGCGATGGCGTCGTCGAGCGCTGCGCGGAAGTCACTTTCTGCAGCGTAGAGACCGCTTCCCATGCCGGGGTACTGTGCACCCTGGCCCGGGAAAAGCCAGATTTGAGGGGGTGGATCACCGCGCGCTGTGCGTTGTGAACGCAGGGGCCAGGCCGGTTCCGACAAGGCTCTTATCGCCTGCTCTGGCGTTTCGCAGACGAGGCAAAGACGCTGTGCAAAAGGGCTGCGGCCCACCTGCAAGGTGTAGGCCACATCGGCCAGATTGACATCGGGATTTTTGCGCAAATGCGCGGTGAGGCGGCTGACCTGGGCGTCGAGCGCGCTTGGGCTGCGGGCCGACAGCATCAGCAGTTGCGGCCCGCTCGCTGGGCTGGATGTTGGCGTCGCGGGCGCTTCTTCGAGAATGATGTGGGCATTGGTGCCTCCCACCCCAAAGGAGCTGACCCCGGCGCGGCGCGGCTGCTCGCCGCTCGCCCATGTCGTGAGTGCATCGTTGACGATGAAGGGGCTGGACGCGAAATCGATCTTGGGGTTGGGCGTGGTGTAGTGGATCGACGGCGGGATGCACTCCTGTGCCAAAGCCAGCGCGGTTTTGATGACGCCGGTGACGCCCGCAGCAGTCAAGGTATGGCCGATGTTGCTCTTGGCGGAACCCAGTCGGCAAAAGCCGATGTCTGCGGTTTGCCTGCGGAAGGCGCGGGTGAGCGCCTCGACCTCGACGGGGTCGCCCAAAGGCGTGGCGGTCCCATGGCATTCGACATAGCTCACGCTGCGCGGGCTGACGCCGGCGTCAGCCAGTGCGGCGGTGATGACGGCGGCCTGACCGTCCAGACTTGGCGCTGTGAAGCTGGCTTTGTCGCGTCCGTCGTTGTTGATGGCTACGCCGCGAATGACCGTGTAGATCGTGTCGCCATCGTCCTGGGCGTCGCTCAGTCGCTTGAGCAACACCACGGCAGCGCCATCGGAAAACACCGTGCCCTGCGCCTGGGCATCGAAGGTACGGGTGACGCCATCGGGCGAAAGCATGGCGCCTTCTTGGTAGAGATAGCCGCTGTTGGGCGGGCAAGTCACGGCAACGCCGCCAGCCAGTGCCATGTCGCATTGACCTGCGCGCAAACTCGTGACGGCCTGCGCAACCGCCACCAACGATGTGGAACACGCGGTATGCACGCTGACTGCGGGGCCGGTGAGGTTCAAGCGGTTGGCAATTCGGGTGGCGATGTAGTCCTTTTCGTTGGCCAGCATGACGGCAAAGTCGCCGATTTTGTCGATCAGATCGGGGCGGTGCTGAACATGGTGCAGAAAATAGCTGGCGTTGTGCATGCCCGCAAAAACGCCGACGGGAGCCTGGCTTAGGTCGGGGGCATGCCCAGCATGCTCAAGACATTCCCAGCACAGTTCCAGAAAGATGCGTTGCTGCGGATCCATCAACATGGCTTCTCGCGGGGAGATACCGAAAAAGGCGGGATCGAAGCCGTCCACGTCGTCGATCAGCCCGCGTGCTTTGACATAGAGCGGGTCGTTCGTGAGTTCTGACGGCAAGCTGGGATCGAGTTCGTCATCACGCAAGTGTTTGATGCCGTCGGCGCCAGCCAGCAGCATGTCCCAGAAATCCTGCACGTTTTTCGCGCCGGGAAAGCGGCCCGCCATGCCGACGATGGCGATCGGCACGGAGGCGCCGGCGTGCGTAGCGCGATGATCTCGGGGGTTTGCTCCACGCGGCATGCGGCGGGCTTCGTCCCACGATGTGTCTTGGTCGCGATCCAACTGTTCGGCCAGCGCCGCGGGGGTTGGGTTGCTGAAAAACGCGCTGGTGCTCAGCGTCACGCCGTCCGCTTCGAGCAAAGAGAGAACGCGCATGACGAGCAGCGAATTGCCGCCGATATCGAAAAAATTGTCCGTGGGGGTGACGCTGCCCAAACCGAGTACGCGGGTAAATGCCGCGCGGATGCGATCTTGCGTGCTTGTGGAGGCGACGCTGTCGTCCGCTGCGGTTTTTTGCGGCCCGAATTCCGGCATGGGCAGTGCCCGCCGATCGAGCTTGCCGTTGACGCTGATCGGCATGTGCTTCAGCCAGTTGTAAACGGCTGGCAGCATGTATTGGGGCAGCGTTTGCGCCAACCAGGCGCGAATGTCGGTCGGGCTTGGAACGTGGCCTGGATGCCGCGCGGTCAAATAGGCGACCAAGCCTGAGCCGAAGGGCAGATCGTTGCGCAGTGTCACGGCGGCATCGGCGATGTCGGCATGTTCTCGCAGGCGTGTTTCGATTTCACCGAGTTCGACACGATGACCGAGCACTTTCACTTGGTCGTCCGCGCGCCCGAGGCAGCGAATGTCTCCTTCGGCGTCGATGAAGCCCAGATCTCCCGTCAGGTAAACCCTTCCCACTGCAGGCAAGTCTTTGAATCGCTGTTCCGTCAGCTCGGGGCGGTTGAGATAACCGCGTGCGATGACTGGACCCGCTATCGCGATTTCGCCTTCCGCGCCTGCGGTGAGCACCTCGCCCTGGGCATTCAAAATGAGGATGCGCGCCTCTCCGATGGGTCGCCCAATACTGGGAAGCGCGGGCCAGGAGGTCGGGTCATCGGGAAGCGTCTTGACCGTCACGACATGGGATTCGCTCGGGCCGTAGTGGTTGTGCAGACGACTTTGCGGGTACCGGGAAAAGAACGATTTGATCGCGGCGTCAGCGCGCAAGGGCTCCCCCGCGGTGATGACATGCTTCAGGGATGGCAGGTCGATTCGATGCTGCTCGCAGTAATCGACCAGATGCGCCAAAGCGATGAAGGGCAGAAACAGGCGCTCGATGCGGTGGTGTTGGATCAATTGCACCAATTTCTGCACATCACGCCGCTGTTCGCGGGTCGCCAGTACGAGTGAGCCTCCGCTGGCCAGCGTGGAGAACAGTTCTTGAAACGCGACGTCGAAGGCGGGGGCGGAAAACTGCAAGGTGCGCAAACCGGATTGCTCGGGCGCGCAGCGCAGATGCCAGTTGATGAGATGAAGGAGCGGCCCTTGCGGCATGAGCACCCCTTTGGGGGCGCCAGTCGAGCCGGAGGTGTAAATCAAATAACCCAGTGAGGCGCTCGTCAGGCCAAGTTCACGTGGACGCAGCGCAGCGGCAGGCTGCGAGGCCCAGTTCTGCAGCACAGCGGGGTCGTCGATGGCGAGGGTTTGCACGCGGCAGTCTTCGAGTGCTGCGGCGGTGTCGGTCGTTGTGATCAGCAGCAGGGGTTGCGCATCGCCTAGCAGGCTCTCCAGCCTGGCGATGGGCTGATTCGGGTCAAGCGGCAAGTAGCCGCAGCCGCATTTCAAGGTCGCCAAAATTGCTTCAACCAAGAGCGCGCCACTATCCAGGATGATCGCAACAAGGGCGTCTGGCCTCGCGCCTTGTTCACTCAACAGATGGGCGAGTCGGTTGGTGCGCCGATCGAGTTCGTCGTAAGTGAATGAGGCCTCCGAGCTGACCAAGGCAATGGCCTGCGGGCTGAGCCTGGCCTGCCGTTCAAAAAGCTCGTGCAGCAGAAAATCGGCTCTTTGAGACGGCGAATCTGGCTCGCGCGTCTGTGCGTTTTCTGGAGGATGAGGTTCCATCATCTGCCCTTGCTGGTAAGGCCGTGAAGAGGGGATGCATCAGCGAAATGTTTCATGGCAGACCCTCAAGCCATTGACGTATGGCCGTGTCCACAGGCAGGAAGGCCCAAGCCAGCGTGAGGGCAAGACATGCCATCGTCGCCAGATGCGCTCTGGGTGACAGCAGGACAACGAAGCGGTTTGACGACGCGATTCGATAGAGGGGATAGTGCACAAGATAGAGCGGATAAGACAGCTTTCCGGCCAAGCTGGCTGTTTTGTGAAAAAAACGGCTCAAGGACAGACTTGCTGCGAGGGCGACTGTCAGGGGGGCGATCAAGAGGGCATCGAAAAAATTGATCCAGGGGTGAGCGCTGAACATGGCCCCAAAAAACAGCACGGCGGCGCCTACCGCCAGCAAGCTATGAGGACGCCAGGTCTGAGGGCGCAGTTGGTAAAGCCAGGCCCCCAAAAAAAATTCTGCGATGACACGCGGAAAACCCAGCCAGAAATTGGAAGTTCCCCAGCCTGGGTTGAAAACGTGCATCTTGGCGGTGAGCACGATGAAGACGATGAATGCCAAGGCCGAGAGAACGGATGCGCTCAGACGTCGCGCATATTTCAGCCAGGCAAAAAACAGCACATTCACCACGGCCTCGAAGAACAAAGACCACGCGGGGACTTCAAGTGGAAACAAAGGGCCGGTCAGATGCCCATGCCCGAACGGCCAGACCCCATGATTGAAAAAGGGCAGACCGAGAACGCCAAATACTGAGGCGGCTACGAGCTGATGAATCCCCGGAACCGGTGGGGTCTGCGTCTGGGCGAGCATCACGGCGGAAATGATGCCGAGGAGCGATCCCATGACGTACATGGGCCCCAGGCGCGTCAGCCGTACCCTGACAAACCGACTGAAACGCATACCGGTCAAAATACGCTCGCCATAGCTGTGCATCAACACGAAGCCAGACAAGACGAAGAACAGATCAACCGCAACCCAGGCGCCTGGCAGAAAGTCGTTGAGCGAGCTGTGCTCGGTGTAGTGCAAAACCACCACCGCAAAAGCGGCCAGCCCCCGTAAGGCGTCTAGGGCATCAAAGTGGCGGGCATGGGACTGTGGGCTCAACTGCCGCTCCCGTGCTCATCTTTCTGCAAGCGTCCGCCGACGCTCGATGGCGCGCATCATCGCCGCCTTGGTGCCATCCAAGACACGAGAACGCCCGACTTTGCTCAAGCCAGCCGGGATTGCGCCGATTCGCTTGCGCACCTCGTAATTGAAGGCCAACGCCCGTCGCCAGCGGATGCTCTGTTCTGTATTGAAGATGATCGACATGGAAATCGACACATCATCGGGACCATTGCGCACGTGGTGCCCCGCAATGAACGGGATGTGTAAGGTTTCCCCAGGCGAAAAATGAAACGAATGTCCGAGTGCATCGATTTCGGCAGACCAAGGCAGCTTTGTACGCGCGTAGGCGACGTAGGCCTCCCGATCAATCTGGCTCACGACACGATCATCCCACTGCTCGTAGACGTGAATCGTCTTTGAGCCGCGAAATTGCATCAGTAATGTGGAGTAGCGATCAATATGAAATGGAGTGATGCTGTTCGGTGAAGCGATAAACAAATAGAGGTGGGGATCGATGGGCTCGCTTCCGAGTCCGTGGCTGCGCAGAATTCCGCGCAGGTCGTCAACCAAGGCGTTACGCAGGTCTTTGAATGAATCATCCGTCTCGGGACGGCTGACCATGATGTAGGCATTCGAGGTGCGAATTTGCTCTATCGTCTCATCAATACTGACTTCTTTGGGGCGTTTGCGGAAAGTGGCTTCGAAATCGTCACCGTTTTGCAGCTTCGAGTTGGAAAACATCACTTGTCGTTTGGGCAGTTTCGGTAAGACGGCGCCCAGGTTCTCCAAGGTCAACGCCGGGTGGCCGAGGAGTTTGTGAGATAGCTTGAAGGGCGCGCGGTCCAGCAGCATGGCTTCCAGCTCAGCGTCGAAACATTGCATAACCACGATGTTTTCCTGCGCTTGATTTAGTAGGCGTAGTACCCGTAGGGCGACCCGGCCTTTGGCCCGCGGCTCTGGTTGAGCAGGGTGAAGACCATGGGATGGTCTTGCAGCATGCCGAGTGACTGCTGCACCGTGCCTTGATGGGTGCGTCCGGCCTGCACGACGAAAAGAATCTGCCCGGCGTGCAAAGACAGCGCGCGCGCTTCGGCGGAGGGCAGCAGCGGCGGTGCGTCGAGAATGATGACCCGGTCGCGGTAGCGGTGCGCCATTTCTTCGAGCAGCAGGTCCATGGTGGCGCTGGCAAACAGCTCGGTGGCTTGCGCGTTGGGTGTGCCCACGGGCAGCACGGCGAGCTTGGGGACGTTGGTTGCGAGGATGAGATCGGACAGGTCGAGCTCGGGGTTGAGCAGTTTGTCGATCAAACCCTGCGCCGGGGCGATGCCCAGGCGTTCGAGCAGACTGCTGCGCGAAGGATCGGCATCGACCAGCAGCACCGTGTGGTTCAGCTCGGCGGCGATGCTCATGGCGAGGTTGGCCGCCACGAAGGTCTTGCCTTCGCCCGGCAGCGAGCTGGTGACCATGATGAGATTGGGCCGGTCGATCTTGGCCGAGGCGGCCCCGGTGACGTTGGCAAGCAGCGGCCGCTTGACCACGCGGAACTCATCGACCAGCAGCGAGCGGGTGGCGTGCGGCACGATATAGCCCTGAGCCGCCAGCTTGTTCAAGTCGATCTCGACCTGCTTCGAACGCGTGCCCATGTCTTGTGGCTTCGCCGTGTGTTTGGCGGCCTCGGACGGCTGGGTTGGGGCGGTATGGGGTTGCGTACTCGCGGCGCCAGCGGGCGCGGTTGCAAAAGGTGAGGGCGAGGGCGCAGTTGGGGCGACTTCAGCGGCGGATTCGGGCTTCCAGAGGACATCGACTCCGGCGGTGCGGAGTTCCTCGAGACGCTTGACGGCTTGTTCAATGGTGCTCATGGTGTTTCCTTAAACGCCGGGCTGCCGCGTGAAATGGGCCCAGATGGCCCAGAGCAGCCCGATCAGCACGAGTCCGGCGATACCCAGCGCGAGATTGATATTGTTCCGTTTGTCGTGGCTGAGAATTTCGGGCGAGTTCAGCAGGGAGATGCTGCCGAGCACGGGGCGGTCGATGGTTTCGCGCAGGTGGCGCGGGCTGTGATAGGTCGGCATGATCTGCGAGACGATGAAACTTGCCGCCACTCCGCAGGCCAGTGCAAAAAACACCAGCAGAGCGATGAGCATGGGCTTGCTCGGGAACAGCGGACGCTGCTCCACACGCGGGGGATCGACCACGCGGAACACGGCAAGCTGCGAAGAAGCATCGACGCTTTGCGTCAGCCCGGCAGACTGACGTCGCGCAACCAGGTCGTCGTAGCTCTTGCGAATGACGTCGTAGCCGCGCATGAGTTCGGCATATTGCTGGTCGAGCGCGGGCATTTTGTTGGCCTGACTGCGCAGCTCGGCCAACCGTGCCTGAGCCTCGCCCACCTGGGCTTGAAGCGAGGCCACGTTGGCGTCGGCCTGTGCGACCTGCACGCGCAGCTGCTGGTAGGCCGGGTTGGCGGTGCTGATGGTGTTGGCGCCGATAGACGCTGGTTCAGCGGCTTGCGCGGGATGTTCCGCGGCGGCCTTCAGGCGTGATTTTCTTTCCGCTTCCAGCCGGGCCAGGGTCTGGCGCGCAGAAATGACATCGGGATAGTCGTTGGTGTAGCGCTGCAACAGATCGTCGAGCCGGGCGCGCTGCTCCTGAATGCGCCGGTCCACATCGAGTACGGACGCAGGAACACCGGGCGCCGCGGGGCCAGCGGCGGCAGCCATATAGGGCGATGTCACGCTGATGGTGGGAGATTCCCCACGCATCTGGCCGCTGATGGCATTGCGCGCGGCAATCGCCGCGCTGAGCTGACCCTGGAGCTGGGAGAGTTGGTCGGAGGCCTGGTTGACTCGGGTGTAGTAGTCGACATTCGCCGCACCGGAATAGCCGGGATGCTGGGTCTTGAAGTCTTTGAGCTTTTGCTCGGCGGCACTGAGCTGGCGGCCATAGTCGGCGACCTGGGCATCGAGAAAGTTGAGCGCCTGCTGGGTGTCTTGCTGCTTGCCGCCAATACCCGAGGTGAGGAACATGTTCACCAGATCTTTGACGACGCCGAGCGCAACCTGCGGATCGCTGTTGACGTAGCTGACGCTGTAGAGGTTTTCTCGCGCGTTGATGCCGAGCTTGATGCTCTTGAGCAGTTGATCGACGGTGCGGTTGACCGATTCGGGCTGACCATCATCGACCGCGAGATGCTTTTCACGCACCAGCCGCTCCAGATTGGGGCGGGCAAGCAAGGTGCGGGCCACCATGGCGACCTGATCGTCGATATTGGGCTGCACGGTCAGGCCTTGCATCAGCGGTTTGAGCAGGGTTTGCGTGTCCACATAAACGCGCGCAGACGCCATATACCGCTCGTGGAACATGGCCACGCCGATGCCGCCCAGCGCCATGATGACCCACGCGGTGAGCAGTCCGACCCAGCGCCTGTCCCACATGCCGGGCAGGAGGTTGAACAGGGGACGTAGTAAATCGTTCATGATGTGGCTTTTCAGAGTGAAGTGCGGCTGTGGACTCGTGGCGTTATGTGCGTCATGCCTGGGTCTCCAGGGTTTCGAGCACCTGGTTTTCCCACTGAGTCATCAGCCAGGTTTCAAGCGCCTGAGCGATGCGGTCGGAGGCATTGCCATCGTCCTCGAACGGGTTGGGACGGGCTTTTTTGTCGCCTTCCAGAATGTCACCCATGGCCTGGAAGATGCGACGGAAATCTCGCCCGACGAGCTGGTTGCTGCCCTGCTTGAGGGTTTGGGTGCGGGCGCAGTAGTCTTGCAGGGTCAGGCAGGGGATGGCGAGATAGGAGCTGGCATCCTGCAGATTGGCGCGGTCTGTCAACAGGCAGGTGGTCTTGCTGAGCAGGGCCAGCGTCTGCCCGAAGGGCAACTCGGGCACGCAGGCCACGCGCGAACCTCGCAGGGAGTTGCTCAAACCGTATTGCAGCAGGCGGCTATGCAGGGCGGTCGGCATCGGCCAGATGACAGGAAGAATGCGGCTCAGGCGCTTGGCGTTGGCCAGCATGTCGATCATCTTGTCGCGCGAAGTCGCCCATTCAGCGTCTTCGAGCAGCAGCAGCGCATAGCCCTGGGGGTTGGAGAGATAGGTCTTGGGCACCCCGATTTCCGTGGCGAACAGCTTGGGGTCTGGTGCATTGGCCAGGCCCTGCACGACGGCATCGATCCGCAGGTTGCCCACCACGCGGATGGATGCGGGAGGGATGCCGTCATGCGTCAGCGTATCGGCGCAATCCGTCCCCAGGGTCAGATGCAGATCGGTCAGTTGATCAATGACGATGCGGTCGATTTCTTGCGTATCGGCACGCTGGCCATGACGCAGGCCGGACTCGATATGCGCGTGCGAGATCTTTTGGCGCTGGGCCATCAGGCCGGCCGCAAGGGCGGCATCGCTGTCTGCGAACGTGAGCACTGCGGCGGGTCGGTAGGTGGTGAAAATCTGGTCGAGCCAATTCACCCAGACCGCAAGACTGGGCCGCTCATCCTGCGCGTCAGGCAGCAGGGCGAGATCGATTTCGGCCAGTGCTGGGTCGTTGGCGATGGCGGAAGAAGACAGTTGTTCCAGCCCGACCAGCATGGGTTGGGGCAAGCCGGAATAGGCCCGCATTTTTTGCATCAGCGGGTGCAGGGCGATGCGATCTTCCAGGGTTTGGGCGATGCAGAGCAGCGGGCCGGGCTCGCCCGGCTTGGGTGGCGCAGGTGCGCGGGTGAGGGCTTCGGCGACATCGCGCAAAACGGGCAGACTCGAAGCAGCGTCCGTCTGGAGGGGCGGCTCAGGTGCGGCGGGAGCGGTTCGCTGTACCGGCGCGGTGATGGTGGGGGCCTGCGGTTCGGTTGGATCGGCAGGGCGCAGTAGGCCGCCGATCTCCTCGCGAATTTCGCGGGCCACGGTGTCGACGCGCGCAGCGTCGATCTGGTCGGTGTTGTCGAGAAAGGCCGAGAGCAGCAGACGATTGCACAACATATTGATGCGACGCGGCAACCCGCCCGTCCAGTCGTGCACCGAAGCGAAAGCGGCATCATCGAATTGCGGGCGCCCCGTCCATCCGACTCGCTTGAGGCGGTGGATGATGTAGGCGCGGGTTTCGTCCGAGTCCATCGGGCCGATGTGGCAACTGGCGATGATGCGCTGGCGCAGTTGTTCCAGATTGGGTGCGCGCAGCACCTCGCGCAGTTCAGGTTGCCCGACGAGATAGCTTTGCAGCAGCGCACGGTTGCCATACTGGAAGTTGGACAACATACGCAACTCTTCAATGGCCGCCGCATTTAGGTTCTGCGCTTCGTCGATGACCAGCAGGGCACGACGGTTCTGCAGCATCAGGGTGGTGAAATGCGCTTCGAGCGCGGCGAGCAACTCGGCCTTTGACGCGTTTTTGGACGGCACGCCGAAGGCGTTGGCCACCGCGCGCAGTAAATCTTCGGCTTCGAGTTGGGTGCTGACGATCTGGGCTGCGGCGACCTTGGTTGGATCAAGCTCATTGAGGAGAGCGCGCACCAGGGTGGTTTTGCCCGCGCCGATCTCTCCCGTGACGATGATGAACCCCTCGCCCTGCATGGCGCCAAAGCGCAGATATTGGTGGGCGTAGTTGTGTCCCTTGCTCTCGAACAGAAAGCTGGGGTCTGGGTTGAGCTGGAAGGGCGGGGCGCTCAGGCCGAAGTGCGCTGCGTACATGAGCCTGATTCAAAACTGATGGGTGACACCGGCATAAACCGCCGATTCGTTTGCGCTGAGAAGGCCGCTATTGGCGGTATCGAGCAGTTGCCTGCGTGCGCCGAGAACCAGGATGGTCTGCGGGGAAAGGCGCCGACTGAGTTGCACGATGAATGTGGTCTGGCGGGTGCTGACCCCTTCATTGGGACCAAACCCTGTGCTCAAAGCACGCAGCAGGCCGACGTTCAGACTCATCACCGGGGTGAGGCGCCGTCCGTAGCTCAGGCCGATACCGTTTTGAACATAGTCAGCCGAGGCGAGCAGCAGATTGTTCAAAGGGGGTGAGCCGGGCAGGATCAGGTCTTGCGTTTTGGTGTGAAACACCGAGACGGTGTAACTATTGCGCTGCGCGAGCAAGACCCCGGTCAAGGTCAGGGTGTCTTGCAGGGTGGCAGACTGGGTGTAATAGTTGACAGCGTTGGGCAGGGTGGCGGGCAGACCGGTGACGGCCAGCAGGTTTTGCACCGCCTGCGCACGAGCGGCAGGGTCGGGGTACTGCGAGGCGAGCATGCCACCCAGCAGGGTGGACAAACTCACCCCCGACGGAATGGTCTGCAGCGAAGCGAGATAGGACGAGGGCGCCCGGTTCCAGTTCAGCCGCAGACTCAGGCGCTGAATCTGCTGCGAGGCGCTGATATCCCAGCCTGTGCCGAAAAAGCGCCGTTCCACCACGCCGTCGAAGCGGGTGAAGACATTGGGTCGCCAGTTGAGCTGCACGCCGTAGATGCTGTGCCCCAGGCTGGCATAGCCCGTGGAGTAATGCTCATAGCCGCCAATCAGTCCGCCTTCGAAATGCGGCGTGAAGGCATAAAGAACCCGGGCACGCGCGATTTCGTCACGCACGGCAAGCGATCCGCTGTCGGTGTAAACCGTTTCCTCTTGCTTGGCATCGAGGCCCCAGCCCAGGGGGGTGGGACGTCGATCCAGGCGGATGCTCTGCTTCCCATAGCGACCGTTGCTCAAAGCGGCGCCGGTTTGATTGCCGCTGATGCGGGTCCAGACGTTTTCGCTGCGCGCCCGCAACCGGAGATCATCGTTGAAACGATGGTCGATGTATGGGCTGAGGCTGTATTGGGTGGTGGTGTAGGTCGCGGTGCCGGTGGATTGGGCCGGGATGGTGAGCAACGCGTTTTGTTGCGAGTTGATGCCGGCATCGAAATACAACCATTGATCGACCAGCCTGGCATTCAGGCCCAGAGTGCCGGAGGGCAGGACGGTGTTGCTGTAGCTACTGCGGGCGTAATACTGGGCATTGAGCACAAAGTTGCCGAAAGTGCGCAAGTCGGGCCCGAGGGTTTGAAACGCAATGCCCGGGGTGATGCTGAAGATGGTGTCGGAGCGCGCGGGGTTGTTCGAGCCGAAATAGACATTGCTGGTCTGCACGACCGACATGCCCACAGAGGGCTGGACGAAGTTGCCACGCGCTGGGAGCGGTGCACTGGCCGTTCCCAGCGGTGTCAGCAGCCCACCCTGCGCTTCGCCGCCTTCGAGTTGCTGAGGCAGCGCCACGCCACCGGGTGCGGCGAGATTGAGGCCGGGAATGGCCTGCGCACAAGCCGATCCCGCCTGCAGAAGACAAAAGGCCAGCGGGGTCAGCGCGAACAAGACTTTGCGGCTAGAGGTCTGCATGGGCAGGATTCGGGTGAGGTGAATGAAAGCAGAGTCAAGGTCAGAACATGCTCTGCGGGATGATGATGACATCGCCCGGCTCCACCGGGACATTGGCCGACATTTCACCGCGCTTGAGCAGGTTGCCCAGCTTGATGCTGTAGGTTTTGCCATGGCGCTCCAGCACGGCGGCATTGCCATCGGCAAACTCGGTCAGGCCACCGGCGGCGATCATTACGTCGAGCAAGGTCATGTTTTCGCGGTAGGGAATGGCGATGGGGCGCACGGCCTGACCGACGATACGGATCTGCTGGCTGTACGGTCCATGAAACCCGGTCACGACCACGGACACCACCGGATCGCGGACATACTTCGACAGCCGCGCCTCGATTTCCTGGCCGATTTCGCCCGGCGTCTTGCCGGCCGCCTGAACGTCAGGCGCCAGCGGAGTGGAGATTTTGCCGTCCGGGCGAACCTGGATGGACATAGACAAATCCGGGTTACGCCAGACGTTGATATTGAGCGTGTCGCCAGCGCCCACCTTGTAGTGATAGGCGCCCTGGGTGATTTTTTCCGGCGCGGGCGGGTAGTTGTTCGCGGCGCAGGCGCCAAGCAGGAGGGCTGCCATAGAGGCGGCGGCCATGCGCCAAAGACTGAATCGGGAATTGCGGATCAACATGCTCGACCTCTGTAATGTCGGAGAAAGGATGAAAACGACGGAATTGTGGATGGGCAGTGTAGGAGGTTCAAGCCCTCATTTGATCGGTTTTGTGGTGAGTTTGCCTGTGAAATATCTCACGTCTGCCTCGGGAATCACGGGCATCCCCCTCGAATGGGCGCACTGCGCTGAGAGGGGGCGAATCCACCGAGCTGTTTATCCCGCCCGAACGCGGGGGATTAAAACGACGACGCCCGGGGCAGGCCCGGGCGTCGTCATGACAGCCGCTCAGGGCGGCTGGCTGCTGCTTTCTTTACTGTGGCAGGCCGACCGTCGGATTGCCGAGGTTGGTCCACTCGATCATCGAGCCGGTGTAGAGCTTGGAGTTCTTGTTGCCCAGAATCTCGTGGGAGACGAACCAGGCACCAGAGGCCAGGTGGCCGGTGTTGCAGTAGGTAATGGTCTGCGCGTCGGGCTGGATGTTGAACTCGGCGTAGATCTTCTTGTAATCGTCGGCGCTCATGAATTCATGCGCGGCGCCAACCGGCTTGACGATGGCGTCAGTCGGGAAGGAGCGCGCACCCGGCAGGTGACCGGCGGTCTTGTTGATCGGCTTTTTCACAATGCCCAGGAACTGGGCAGTCGGGCGGGCATCGATGAACTGATCCTTGCCCCCTTGCAGACCTTCCTTGACTTGCTGCATCGAGGCCAGAATGGCCTTGTCTTCAGCGCCGGCGGCCCAGTCGCCCTTGGTCGGCGTTACCTTATCGGTCGAGACGGGATAGCCGGCCTGAATCCAGGCGTTGACCCCGCCGTTGAGGATGGCGAGTTTGTCGCGCGGCTCACCGAAGTAGCGCAGCTGGAAGTACAGGCGGGTGGCCATGTCCATGGAGTCGACGCTCTCGCCGGTGGGCACGATCACGATGGGCTTGTCGGTCTTGTTCAGGCCCGAGTCGTCCATGACCTTGGTGAAGTACTCGGCGGTCGGCAGCTGGGCCTTGATCTTGACACCGTCCACCGTGCGTTCCTGGCGGATCTTGCCGAAGTCCACCGGAATGGCGCCTTCGATGTGCCCGCCCGTTTTCACCAGGGTCTTGACCTTGGTCTTGGGATCGACCTCGAATTTCGGAGCTTCGGTGAAGGTCTTGGGCTCGTCACGGATGTCGATGATGGTGACCGCGTCTTTATTGGCATTCAGCCATTGGGGGGTGACCAGCGGGCCGGGCAGCGTGGCCGCACCGGCGGTTTGTGCCGCGGCTACAGCGATGATGCTCATGCCGATCAGGTGTTTCAGTTTCATGTTGGCTCCTCGTTTGGATTGGTGTAACTGCATTTCAGGGCGTGTACCCGCCCGACTCTACCTACTCAGGGCGCATCTGCGCCCAACTCCTCCAACGCAAAGATCTGCGTCGAAAAATCAATACGGCACTGGCTCAGGATATGCGTGCGTCGGTCTTCAAGCAACTGGGTGCGCCCCCGCGCCTGCAGCGCCTTGACGCGCGCGTCGCGCATGTGGGCGATCAAATCGATCTGCGGTCGAAAAAAGGCGAACACGGCATCCAGCCACTGCCCGACCCTGTGCGGCTTGGCATCTTTGAGCGTAGTCTGGCGCGCCAGGGTGCAGACGCGCTCGGCATCTTCCCAGCATTCGGCTGTGACCCATTGGTTGGTCGTGAATACGCGCAATGGCATGCCACGCGCATCGATCGACAAGCCCGCGATGTGGGTGTAGCGCTGGTCGGACGGGCACTCGGCACGGTCGTTGGGAGCAAAGACATGGAAGTGACCATGCTCTGCCGACATTCGTTGGCTCGCTGCATGGGCGTGGTAATAAAACAAAGCCCCGGTGCGGCTTTTTGCATCGCGCTGCGGATAGTGCTCCCACTCGACATACGCGGCATTCCCAATGATTTCGGAGATCACCGTTTTGCCCTGTTGCAGCAGCGACTGCGTGGCTTCAAGCGCCTTGAGACCGTAGGCATACAGATCGCTTCGCTCTTGCGGAGGCAATGCGCGCAAGAGGTCGGCGGTAAAGCGTCGACCTTTGGGCGCGTGGCCAGACAACAGGGAAGAGGACTGGAGCATGGATAAACAAGACGCAGTGCAGAGACTGCGCCATGTGTTCAAGTCAGCTTATTTGGACGGAGCGCAAGGATTGCTGCTCTTGGAAGGAGCGCAAGGATTGCTGCTCTTCTTTTCCATTTTTTTGTCCATCTTCTTGGACGGAGCGCAAGGATTGCTTGGTGCGCAGGGATTGCTCGCAGCCTGCGCAACGCCGGTGGCGGACAGGCTAGACAGGGCCTGCGGCATGGGCGCGATTACAGCCGCAGCAAGGGCCAGGGCGGGAAGGGCTTGCGAGAGTTTGATGCGGGCTTTAGCCATGTGGAACTCCTGATGAGTGGTTGAAAAAAAATCCAGGGCAACTGCTTGCGGCCCTGCGCACTATCAACGTGCGTGCAGGGCCATGCGCTGACAGCGCAATGCGATTTAGCTGTTTTGCGGTGCAAACGAGCCGGAAGATTTGTTGCTGGTCTTGCGCGCAGAGGCATTGGTTCGGGTGAGGTAGCCCACAACTACGAGCACGGCGAACAGCAGACCCCAGACAGCCCAGGCAGGAAGGTGCAGCAACTGCGGCAAGGTCAGTCCATCTGGGCCAACCTGCTTCCAGGCCCAGCCCTCGATGGAACTGAACACGGAGTTGAAACCCAGGGTGCCGATGCCGATGCCAAGCAGAAAAATCAAGCCGTCCAGCTTGCCGGAGAACAAGGCCACGATGGACGTGCCTGGACAGTAACCGCCGACGGCCATGCCGACGCCAATCAGCACGCCGCCCAGCGAACTGCCCCAGAGAAAGACCGAGGGCACGAACATATTGTCAACAGCAATCACGCCTAGGCCTTGCAACAGATAGAGGCCGCCGGCCGACACGAGAATGGCGGTGAACATAACCTTGAACACGGCCCAGTCCTTGAAGCGCAACTGGGCGGTGAGTTTGCAACCGCTGCCGAAGCCGGCGTTTTCAAGGATGTAGCCGAAAATCAGGCCGAGGATGATGCCCGATACGGGGCCGGTGTATCCAAGAGGGAAGCTCATTTCCAGAGTCCTTTCGTGAGTTGGCCGAACACGGCGCCAGCAATGAAAAATCCGATCAGGAACAAGAAGCCCGCAGCGGCCAGCGTTGCGGAGCCCGAGAGTCCCATGCCGCTGGTGCAACCCAGGGCGAGACGAGCGCCAAAACCTGCTGCGATGCCGCCAATGACTGCGAGGACGAGTCGCAGGCTGCGCCCTGCTTGAGTGGGGCCGTCGATTTGCAGCTTGAAGCGGCCCGCCAATACGCTGCCAATCAAGCCGCCGATGGCCAAGCCAACGACTTCCCAGACTACCCAGCGATCCAGACCGACTTCAAACAGGTTGTGGAGATAGGTGTGGGCGGCAACGGTATTGGGATCGACCTTGCCCGCTACGGCTGCAGTCGCCAGGGTGGTTGCACCGGTCACGCCATAACCATTTCCGGTGACTAGAAACGTGGCCAGTAGTCCCAAACCCAACAAAACCCCGGCAACGTAGGGGTTCCAGAGTGGACGAGGTGTATTGCGCATGAGTAGGCTTCCTCCAGGGGTGATGCGGCGACATCCATGCGTGTGGCCGCGTGCTGATCGAACGATCAGCTTGTCTCAAATCAAGTATAGGAAAGATTTCATTATGCTTCCGGGAGTATTAGGGTTTTTCCAGACTAGGACTAACACTGATGCGGCCTCATTGAATTTGCGTTTAATCAAGCTTTTTTGGTGGGCGTGACAGGAATCCCCGAGATGAAAGGGGCTGTATAGATATGCTTGAATACCTAGGCAAAGACTCGCTGGCGAAGCGGTGACGTTCAGTACCGCTGCGGGTTCTCATCCTCAACCAACAGGCTGACTGTTTTGCAGGAGTCGAACCCTCGCTTGCCGCTGGATGGGGCCGAATTTGTTGAACGCCGCCCGAGCGCATTCGGGCACTCACTTGCACATCAGGAGACCAGGGTATGGCACATATCGTTGTATTGGGCGCCGGCATTGGCGGCATGCCCGCCGCCTATGAAGCGCGTGAAGCGCTCGGCAAAGCACACAAGATCACGGTCATCAATGCCGTGGACTATTTCCAGTTTGTGCCCTCCAACCCCTGGGTGGCCGTGGGCTGGCGCAGTCGAGACGAGGTGATCTTTGCGATCAAGCCGTATCTGGAGCGAAAGGGGATCGACTTCATCGCCAAGTCGGTGACCAAGATCGAGCCGGAGAGCAATACCTTGACCCTGCAGGATGGCGCCAAGGTCAATTACGACTATCTCATCATCACTACCGGGCCGAAGCTGTCTTTCGAGGAGGTGCCGGGTTCCGGCCCGCATGGCGGGTATACCAACTCGATCTGCAGTATCGACCATGCTGAAAAGTGCTACGCCGACTATGAGAAGCTGGTGGCCAATCCGGGGCCGGTGATTGTGGGCGCAATGCCGGGAGCGAGCTGCTTCGGCCCGGCCTACGAATACACCATGGTGCTCGACACCGCGCTGCGCAAGAAAAAAATCCGCAACAAGGTGCCCATCACTTACGTGACTTCAGAGCCCTACATCGGCCATCTGGGGTTGGATGGCGTGGGCGACTCCAAGGGCATCATGGAAAGCGCCTTCCGCAGCCATGACATCCGCTGGATCACCAATGCCAAGACCACCAAGGTGGAAGACGGCAAGATGTTCGTGGATGAACTCGACATGCAGGGCAATCTGGTCAAACAGCACGAACTGCCGTTCAAGCACTCCATGATGCTGCCCGCTTTCAAGGGTGTGGACGCGGTGGCTGCGGTGGAGGGGCTGTGCAACCCGCGTGGCTTTGTCATCGTCGATCAACATCAGCGCAGCCCGAAATACAAGAACATCTACTCCGCTGGCGTTTGCATCGCCATTCCACCGACCGGCCCGACGCCGGTTGCCTGCGGCGTGCCCAAAACGGGTTACATGATCGAGTCGATGGTCACGGCCATCGTGCACAACCTCGAGGAGGAACTCGCGGGCAAACAACCCTCGCACCGCGGCACCTGGCAGGCCATCTGCCTGGCCGACTTCGGCAATACCGGCGCGGCGTTCGTGGCCATTCCGCAGATACCGCCGCGCAACGTCAACTGGTTCGGCGAAGGCAAGTGGGTGCACCTGGCGAAGATTGCGTTTGAAAAATACTTCATCCGCAAGATGAAGAAGGGCAACTCCGAGCCGATTTACGAAAAATACATGATGAAGCTCATCGGCATGGAGCGCCTGCTGCATCCAGAGCGCAAAGACTGATCCCTCTTGCATCAGTTCGAGCCCGCAGGCTGTACGGTCTGCGGGCTTTTTTGTGGGGATCATGGCGGTTGCTTCGCGGCAGAACCCGGTCTGAGCAGTTAGGCTGCCAGGGGTTATTGGCGCTCGAAGAGAAATGATGATGTGGCTTTCCATTGCGATTTTTCTGTTGGCCGGAGCCTCTGCAGGTTTTCTGGGTGGGCTGTTGGGCATTGGGGGCGGCTTGCTGCTGGTGGCTGCGCTCAGCTTTGCGCTGCCTGCGTTGGGCATTCCAGCCGATGAGGTCATTCATGTGGCCGTGGCGACGTCGATGGCCAGTATCGTGCTCACCTTTATTTCCTCTGCCACGGCGCATATCCGACGCGGCGGCGTGCTGTGGCCGAGTTGGCGCTGGCTGGCGCCAGGTATGGTGATCGGGGGTTTCATCGGAGCGCATTTGGCGCAGATGCTCAGCGGCCCAGTCCTGCGCTATGTCATTGCCGGGTTCTGTGCCGTTATGGCGGTACAGATGGCAGCTGGTAAACGCAAAAAGACAGTGCCAAGTCAGGAGCACATTCCGCGTTCACCCTGGTTGTTGCCGGCAGGTGTGGGCATCGGGGCTGTGTCCTCCGTCGTGGGGATCGGTGGCGGGTCGATGACGGTGCCCTTGTTGGTGGCTCTGGGCGTTCAGCCGGTCAAGGCGGTGGCGACGAGTACGGTTTGCGGCTTGGCCATCGCCCTGTCCAGCGCGCTGAGTTACATGATCTCGGTTCATGCGCCCGCTCATCCCCTTCCGCCAGGGGCGTTTGGCTATGTTTTTTTGCCTGCGGCTGCGGCGACTGCTGTTGCTTCGATGGTGCTTGCACCGTATGGGGTACGCGTGGCGCATCGCATTTCGGGCGACGCGCTCAAACGGGTGTTCTCGATTTTTCTGATTTTTATCGGCGCATTGATTGCGTTCGGTGGGTAATCGACCCGGAGGCGATTAAACTTGATCGCCTGCCAACATTCCCAGTTTCCGGGCGGTTGAGTCTGGAAAATTTCACTTATTGAAAGGGCCGACGAATGTTTCCTTCTCGTATTTCCCGTCAATTCCTGGTGGCTGCATTGGGCGTGAGCCTGATGGCCGCTGCACCCGCCGCGCGTGCCGAACTGATTGGTACGCAGCAGCTCACCCAGCCGCAGTCCGGCCAGGACGCGGCTACGCTGGCCGCGGATCGGTCGACGCTTGACCATTTCATGGCGCGGGCCGATGTGCAGGCCAAGCTGGAGCAAATGGGGTTGAGCCAGGAAGTGACGCAGCAACGCCTTGCGGCGCTGAGCAATGCCGAAGTGGCGCAACTGGCTGGCAGGATCAACAGCATGCCGGCCGCAGGCGCGCTCGGTTTTCAGGAAATGGTGATCATTCTGCTGGTGGCGATTCTGGTCGTGCTGGCGCTTTGATGGGGTGTGCATGACGGCTTGTCGCCTGCGCGTCGCAGCGCAACTGACTCTTGCGCTCAGTCTGTTGCTCGGCGGTTGCGCCGCCTTGCCGCCTGGGGTCTTTTCGACGGCGCCGCTGCAATTTCAGCAGGGGCGCTTGGTGGATGAGCCCGCTGGCTTGCCAGCTTCTGCGACTGTGGCTGGAGTGCCGTTTTTTTCGGATGACAGTCACTACTGCGGACCGGCTTCGCTGGCCTCTGTGCTGGTCTTCAGCGGAGTGCGCACCACGCCGAAGCAGTTGATCCCGCAGGTGTTCACGCCGGGTCTGGAAGGAAGCCTGCAATTCGATCTGCTCGGGGCGTCGCGCCGGGCAGGGCGCATTCCTGTGGTTCTACCTCCCAAGCTCGGCGCTGTGTTCGAGCAGGTGGCTGCCGGCTTTCCGGTGGTGGTGCTGCAGAAGGTCGGGCTGGGTGCGCGCGATTGGCACTATGCCGTGCTGGTGGCGTATGACTTGCCGGGCGATCGCGTGACTCTGCGTTCCAGTACGGCCCGTGATCTGCAGCTTTCCATCGAGCAGTTTGATCGGTCTTGGGCTGCAGGCGGGAGATGGGCGTTCATTGCCGTCAAGCCCGGGCAGTTTCCGCCTGGAATTGATGAATTGACGTATTTGCGCGCCGTGGC
>NZ_NCKP01000016.1:1852-48750 GCF_002282795.1 Thiomonas sp. 13-64-67 | reverse complement strand
CGATCTGGAAAAGCGAGCGCTTCTGCAGGTCGCGGCCAGCTATTTGGTCAAGGTGGACTACGTGAGACGCCTGACGCTGGAGGGGGCGTATCGAACCTTCGGGAGAGGGGAGGTGTCCGCCGTGAGGTGCATGCGCTTGGGAAGGCCCAGCAACAAAGAACGGCACGTCGACGATCTATGCAGTCGCTCATTGGGGTGATTGGCTGGGGGTGGGCGGTGCGAGCCGATCACTGGAGGCAAGACAGCAAGGGTCGTCCCTGTCAAATGTGTAAAAGATCGTATCTGATTGACAACCTCTCCGACGACCTTTGCGTGATATTGCCTTTGATTGTGTTAATAGCCATAAGGATTAGTCGGGTAATTATCAATCAAGCCCCATCAAAAATGCTCAAGATGGTGTAGCAATGCGCAAAGCTCTGGCCCCATTTGCCATCAAGAAAAGCGGCCCCTAGCATGGGCCGGTGTTCTTTTTCTGGAGGGCAAAGATCAATTTAACTCAGGTCGGAGAGAACCACAAAAATTTACACGGATGCTCGCCAAGACGATATGTCGAGTGCGTACCTGATGTGGTTTCTTGATTGCAAATTTCAATTTTTAGGGATCCTTAATGGTGAATAAAGTTACGTATTTTCCTTCGCTCCACTTGCCCTATTCGCTCCACCAGAAAGTTGGGCAAGTGGCCCATTTAACACAGGCCGCGCCGTATTTAGTGGCGGTGACCGGATTGATGATGGCGTCTTTTTCTGTGCAATATTTGATCGATGTAGAGCGAGAGGGGGGCGGCACGTCGTCGGTCGGATTGAGCGCGGTGATTTTGGCAGAATCCGGCGCGCGAAAGACAACTGTCGCATCGCATTTTTTAGGTCCTGTCCGTGAATTTGAAAAAAAAGCGTTAGTTCGGTCAGCGCAGGCGCAGATCGATTTTGAATCCGAGCTGAGTGTGTGGGACGCGAAACGAAAAGGCATTCTCGCGGAAATTCGTGAGCGAACGAGGGCAGGGGAAGGTTCAGAGGATTTCGAATCCATACTACTCGATCTAGACCGAAAAAAACCCGAACCTCCCATTCAGGTGCAAGCGATATATCAGGATTTTTCGCCGGAGGGACTATTGCAAGGCATCGCAGGACGATGGCCAAGTGCCGCCATTATCTCCGATGAGGCCTCTGAACTATTGCGGGGGCGCTCATTCAGCGACTTGGCATTATTGAATAAGCTTTGGGATGGAGAGCATTCGATTCGAAATCGGGTCGACGAGTACGTGCCATTAAGGTGGCCAACGCGATTGACGACTTTGCTTATGGTTCAACCGGGGGAATTTTCTCGATTCATGACCAAGCGAGGCGATTCGGCGCGGGACATTGGAAGCTTGGCGCGCATGCTGATTTGTTCACCTCCCTCGACGCAGGGGGGGCGGTTTGTCAATCCGCAAGGGACGGTATCGCTAGAGGCGTTGGAATATGAGGCACGCGTTCACCAGTTGCTGGACCTGACCTTCGAGCGGATTTCTACGGGGAAAACTCACCGGGACGTGATGCGGATGTCGTACCCTGCCCGTTTGCGGTGGGTGGATTTTTACAACGAGATTGAGGAACGACTCGGCCCTGGGCGTGATTTGCAGAATCTGGGGGCCTTCGGATCAAAAATTGCCGAGAATGCCCTGCGTATTGCTGCGGTGCTGCAGTATTTCGACAACGGGGCGCTTGAAATATCCGATGCCTTGATGCAGGCTGGAGTTGAAATCGCTAGGTATTTTCTTTTTCAGCATGGGTGGCTTTTTGCGGCACCTTCTGCTCATATCAATATTTCTGATGCGCAGATTCTCTTTAATCGACTTTGCCTATGGAGTACCAGAACTGGCAAGCAAGGTTGGTCGCGCTCACAGATCCTCAGGAATCTTCCATACGCACTGCGAAGTGGCGGGCGCGGCGTTGCGGCGCTGCAGGCTTTGATCGGGATGGGATGGCTTTTTGAGGCTTTTGAGGTGCCGCCAGCCCAGTCACGCCGACCGCTAATCTGGCTCAACCCACAGGTATTTGCCCAGTCCATGGCCGTGCAGCCTTGGCAGCAAATGGTGCCTGGGTTGCCCCAAGGTGGTCTTGCGACGGTGGTGATGTGACCGCGAACACTGCGAGTCGCTGCGAAGTCGCAGCGACTCGCTTGGTGTCATGGCTGTTGGTTCAAAGTGCTGGCGAATTGGGTCCCACACTATAGGCCATGCCGCGCGAGGCTCTTTGCCTTCGATAGGGCGTGCGCCGCAGCGAAGTGCGCAGGGTTTGCGGTGGCTCGGCGGCTGTTTGCGGCTAGGGGTATTGGTTGCTTGCTTTCTTGGCGGCAGTGAGTTAAAATTAAGTTTTATCAGAAGTTCGAAGGAGAAGGGCAGAGGTTAGAAGGTATTTGAAAGATTTTCCCCAATCGCGCTCAGGCGCTTGCCAGATGTAGTATTATGCTAGCATAAATGATACAGAATATTTAAAGCCCGCGCAGCGCTGCGCGGGCTGGATATAGGTGTGGTATCGGTGCCCGTTGATCACGGGGTGCGCTCCGAACAAATCGTTGATTGCCACCTCATCCAAATACATCCGGAGCAAAGGCTTCGGAACATCCGCTCCGCAGTAATTGCGGTCTCCGGAACCGGCGAATTCGGCTGATCACCCGTTTCGCCCCGGCGATAATCCCAAGATATATGCCCTTTTCATGCGAAGGGGCGGGATTTCGATTCACGCCGGACGCCAGTGTATAGAATACCCGCCCTCCCTTTTCACTCATTATTTCTGATCTGGCGGCCGGGAACTTAACAATGTTTTCTAATAAACAAAATCAAAATTTATCTGATGTAAATTTCAATAAGTGCCAACTTGTGAGTAAACGGATAGCCGCTTTGTTTTTGTGCATTTCACGTTCAAAACTGGCTTACCTGACAAATCCGAACCACAAGTATTATGACCCGGATTTTCCGAAGCCAATTCTTGTCGGGAGGTCTGTCAGGTTTGATGTTGCTGACTTGCTTGCGTATGTTGCGCTCAAGAAATAGTGTTTGACTCAGATGGCCGCACCACATCGGTGCGGCCATTTTTTTCCTATGCGGCGGCGCTTGTAGGTGTATAGCGAAGAAGTAGGTTGCTTTATTGAGAAGCGAATCACTCAGGTGGATTTTTCTGATTCGCTCCTATATTGCACGCCCTGAGCGCAATTGGCTCTTTCGCCTTTCTCCCTGGTTTGTGACGCGACAAACGATTCCCAGGCATTCATCATCGGGCGACGTTGGTCGAGTAGATCGGTTCGGTGATAGGCTGCTTCTACCTTATTGGCCACAGTATGTGCAAAGAGCTCTCTCGGCGAGGTCACGGGGATACCCCTGCTCACTACACCAGTCCCGGAATGAAGAGCGAAAGCCATGTGCGGTTGCGCAACGATCTGGCACGTCACTCGGTGCATTAACGCGCCGCAGGAAACTCGTTAGCACCATATCGGACAACGGGCCTTCGGCATAGGGAGCTGGGAATACAAGACTCGGGTGATAGCCATCCTGTCCGCGAAGAATTTCCAAGGCACGCGGCGCGAGCGGCACACGATGAGGCATCTTTGCTTTCATGCGGGTTGCGGGAATCGTCCAGATCGCTTTGTCCAAATCGATCTCATCCCACGTCATCCCCCGCAGCTCTCCAGATCGGCAGGCGGTAAGAATCAGCAACTCCAGCATGGCACGTGATTGGTCTTGTCGAGCGCGCCGCCCCAAGTGCTCTGCGACGAACTTCGGAATGTCTCGCCACGGCATAGCGGGTTGATGCTGCACGCGCACCGCTTTGCCAGGCTGCTGGGGGAGTAGGTGGTGTACCACGTCTACCGGATTCGAAGTGCAATAGCCATGCGCCCATCCCCAGGCGATGACCGCATGCAGACGTTGCTTGATCCGGCTGGCAGTCTCAGCCTTGCCAATCCAGATCGGACGCAGCACGTTGGCAATGTGTGCCGGTTGAATTTGATCCAGGGTCATCTGCCCGATTTCGGGAAACGCATATTGCTCAAGCGTGTTGATCTATTGCTGCGCATGCTTGGGATTTTTCCAACCGGGGCAAAGCTCCTCATGCAGGATGCGCGCGGCTTCCTCGAAAGTTGGTGGCCTGATATGGGCCTTGGCTGCCGCCTGGGCTTTGATCTGCAGCGGATCGTCGCCTGCAGCAAGCTGCTCGCGCATGGCCAGAGCCCGTTTGCCTGCTTCGGCGATGCCGATCTCGGGATACGAACCCACGCCAGCGTTTCGCCGTTTCCCGGTCACCGGGCTGACGTACCGGAATACCCACTTACCCTGGCCTTTGACGCTGGACGGATGCAGGGTCAGGCCCGTGACGCCGCCGTGGGCGATAGGGCCATCAGAGAGCTTGAGGTTGCGCGCTTTGAGTTCGGAAATCACAGCCATGGTCAGTATCCATCAAGGGGTCGCGGAGCGTGTCCGGTATGCCATCCAGTATGCCATGAAGTGATGATTTCTCTTGAGCAGATTTTGGCGCTCTTGATCTTTCAGACTCCTAAGTTATTGAAAAATAGATGATATTTGAGCTGTTGTGATTGACGTTGATGGCTAATTAAGCAGACGTCCACTCCGCCAATAAAATCAATGGGTTAGCGATTTCGCTAACCCATTTTTGTTTCTGCGGCTGCCATGATGCTTGGCCCTTTACTTAGCACGAGTTCGGCGAAGGCTTGGGCGGCGGGGCTGAGTCGTTTACCGTCGCGCTGCACCAGAAACCACTGGCGCTTGAGCGGAAAACCTTCGACGTCGAGGACGCTCAACTGGCCAGATGTGAGTTCCGCTTGGACCGTGTGCAGCGAGACCAATCCCACGCCCAGACCGGCTTCGACGGCGTGTTTGATCGCCTCGTTTTTGTTCATTTCCATGGTCGGCTTGAACGGTAACTGTCGTTCTCGGATGAAGTTCTCCAGGGCGCCGCGGGTGCCTGATGCGGGTTCCCGCACGACCAGTGGCTCTTCGAGCAGGCGCTTTAGGGGGATTGCGCGTTTTCTGGCGAGCGAGTGGTCGGGGGCGGCGATGATGACCAGCGGGTTGTCCATGAAGGGTTGCGCGCTGAGTTGATATCCCTCGGGCGGCGTGCCCATCAGCGCGAGATCGCTGACGTTCTCGGTTAAGTGACGCAGCAGGGTTTCGCGGTTGACGACATTCAGGCTGACCTCGACGTCTGGAAACTGGCGTCGAAACAGCGCCATAAGGCGAGCGGCAAATACGCTGGCCGTGCTGGCGACAGACACCGTCAGCACGCCGCCTCTGAGTCCTTTCAAGTTGGACAGAGACTGTTCGAGGTCGTTTAGTTCGCGGGTGACGATTCCGGCGCTGCGCAGGGCGACGTTGCCAGCTTCGGTGAGTCGGATTTTTTTGCCCGCATGCTCGAACAGGGGCATATCGAGCAAATTCTCCAATTGTTTGATCTGCATCGAAACAGCAGGCTGGGTGAGATGTAGCTTTTCGCTGGCGCGCGAAAAACTGCCGCAGTCCGCTACAGCTTGGAGAATTTCGAGTTGCCGGAAGGTGATTCTGATCATCAGTGAAAAATTCTCTAACTGCAAAAAAGTCTTAGTTTACCTTATGAACTAAGCGATCCTATAGTTGATTTTTTTCAACCCACCCGGCCGACAAAGGCCAACGCACAGAGGAACGACATGGCTCACGATCAATCCAGCCGCTACGCCAATCTCGATCTCAAGGAATCGGATCTGATCGCCGGTGGCAAGCACATCCTTGTTGCCTACAAAATGAAGCCCAAAGCGGGCTATGACTATCTGGCGACGGCGGCGCACTTTGCGGCCGAATCGTCCACCGGCACCAATGTGGAAGTCAGCACGACGGACGATTTCACCAAGGGGGTCGATGCCCTGGTTTATTACATCGATGAGGCCACGGAAGACATGCGCATCGCCTATCCGATCGAACTGTTCGATCGGAATGTGATCGACGGCCGCTTCATGATCGTGTCCTTCCTCACGCTGGTGATCGGCAACAACCAGGGTATGGGGGATGTCGAGTACGGCAAGATGATCGATTTCTATGTGCCCGAGCGCGCGATCCAGATGTTCGACGGCCCGGCCACCGACATCTCCAACTTGTGGCGCATTCTGGGTCGGCCGATCAAGGACGGCGGCTACATCGCCGGCACCATCATCAAGCCCAAGTTGGGTCTGCGCCCGGAGCCATTTGCCCAGGCGGCCTATCAGTTCTGGCTGGGAGGCGATTTCATCAAGAACGACGAGCCGCAGGGCAACCAGGTGTTCGCCCCGGTGAAAAAGGTGATTCCGCTGGTCTATGACGCCATGAAACGCGCGCAAGACGAGACTGGCGAGGCCAAGCTGTTCTCCATGAACATCACCGCGGACGACTATCACGAGATGTGCGCCCGCGCTGACTTCGCGCTGGAAGTCTTCGGTCCCGATGCTGACAAGCTGGCCTTCCTGGTGGACGGCTACGTGGGCGGCCCCGGCATGGTCACCACCGCGCGTCGCCAGTATCCGAACCAGTACTTGCACTATCACCGTGCGGGTCACGGCGCCATCACCTCGCCCAGTTCCAAGCGCGGCTACACCGCCTTTGTGCTGGCCAAGATGAGTCGGCTGCAGGGGGCTTCGGGCATTCACGTCGGCACCATGGGTTACGGCAAGATGGAAGGCGAGGGCGACGACCGCAACATCGCCTACATGATCGAGCGCGACGAGTGCCAAGGCCCGGTCTACTTCCAGAAGTGGTACGGCATGAAGCCCACCACCCCCATCATCTCCGGCGGCATGAACGCGCTGCGCCTGCCCGGCTTCTTCGAGAACCTGGGCCACGGCAACGTGATCAACACCGCGGGCGGCGGCTCCTACGGCCACATCGACTCGCCAGCGGCTGGCGCCAAGTCGCTGCGCCAGGCCTATGAGTGCTGGAAGGCCGGAGCCGATCCGATCGAGTACGCCAAGGAACACAAAGAGTTCGCGCGCGCATTCGAATCCTTCCCGGGCGATGCCGACAAGCTCTTCCCGGGCTGGCGCGACAAACTGGGCGTCCACAAATAAGCCGCTCCTGACGACGTCGTTTTTGAAGGTTTCAGCGCCCCCGGTTTCACGGGGGCGTGTTGTTTTGGAGGTGGATGCATGAGCATTGACGCGCAGCAGTACCGGGTTCAAGCAGAGCCCTATTACCAGCCGCAGGGCCGCGAGGTGGCCTTGTTTGAGGCCGCCTACCGCAATCGTTTGCCGGTCATGGTCAAGGGGCCGACGGGATGCGGCAAATCGCGCTTTGTCGAGCACATGGCGTGGCGGCTGGGCAAGCCGCTCATCACCGTGGCCTGCAACGAAGACATGACGGCGAGCGATCTGGTCGGACGTTATCTGCTCGAAGGCGGCGGCACGCGCTGGCTCGATGGGCCGCTGACCACCGCCGCGCGCATCGGCGCGATCTGCTACCTCGACGAAATTGTCGAGGCGCGTCAGGACACCACCGTGGTCATCCACCCGCTGACCGACCACCGCCGCACCCTGCCGCTCGACAAGAAGGGCGAGCTGATTCAGGCGCATCCCGATTTTCAGTTGGTGATTTCGTATAACCCGGGCTATCAGTCGCTGATGAAGGATCTGAAGCAGTCCACCAAACAGCGCTTCACCGCCTTCGATTTCGACTACCCCGAGGCCGGGCTCGAAACCACCATTCTGTGCAAGGAAAGCGGCCTCGACGCCGAGACTGCCGCCAAGCTGGTGAAAATCGGCCACGCCGCGCGCAACCTCAAGGGGCACGGTCTCGACGAGGGCATTTCCACACGCCTGATGGTGTACGCCGCGCAGTTGATCCACGACGGCGTTGATGCAGGAGACGCCTGCCGCATGGCGCTGGTGCGCCCCATCACCGACGATGCCGACATTCGCCAGACGCTCGATCACGCCATCGACGTGACCTTCGCCTGAGTGCGGCAAACCAAGCCGAATCATGGTGAGTGACGCCCTGATGGACGATTCGATACGCGCCAGTTGGGCGCGGCTCGACACGCGCTTTCCTCTCGTGGAGGCCATCTTTCCGGCCTGCTTGGCCGATGCCCAGAGCGTGCTCACGCCCGATGGACTGAGCGCCTTCCTCGAAGCGGGCCGCATCATCGGCAAACTGGGGCGGGGCGCCGAGCCTTTGCTGGCCTTTCTGGAAGCCTGGCCGTCCACCGCCCGCGCCGTGGGTGAAGACCTGCTGGCGCCCGTGATGGCCGTGGTGCAAGGGCTGCAAAAATCGCCCAACGGTCGGGCCATCACGCCCTTTTTGCAGACCCTGGCTCCCGTGGCGCAGCGCCTGCAAGCGGGCGAGCAACTCCAGCACTATCTCGATCTCACGCTCGACCTGATGGCGCGCACCACGCGCTCCATCCACGGCTTTCACACCACCTATCCTAGCCCAGGGCTGCCGGACTTTTTCAATCAGGCGCCGACCTTGCTGGCCCAGCTCGACATTGGCGGCTTGCGCCGCTGGGTCGATTACGGCGTGCGCAACTATGCCACCCATCCCGAACGGCAAAAAGATTACTTCAGCCTGCAATCGGCCGACGCGCGCGCCGTGCTGCAGCGCGAGCGCCACGGCACGCTGCTGGTGGATGTAGAGCGCCATCTCGATCTGTATCTGCGCGCCTTGTGGCGGGACGGCGATCTGCTGATCCCTTACTCCACCGCCTTCGACGAACTGCGCAAGCCGGTTCCCTATTACGACCCGCTGGGCATTCGTCTGCCCGATGTGCAAGACGATGCTTTCGGCGTGTCGGGCCTCGATCGTTACCGGGCGATGCTCGCCCACATGGTCGGCCACCGCCGCTGGTCCACCCCGCAGATTGCCGACAACTGGAGCCCGTTTCAGCGCATGGCGGTCGAGTTTTTCGAGGACTGCCGGGTTGAATCCCTGCTGATCCGCGAATACGCCGGACTGCGGCGGCTGTTTCTCGCGCTGCATCCCCGGCCTGTCGAAGACGCCTGCAATCCCGAGACCACGTCCTGTCTGCGCCACCGTCTGGCGATGTTGTCGCGGGCGTTGCTCGACCCCGAGCACGGCTACCGCGACGCCGATCTGAATACCTTCGTTGCCCGCTTTCACGCGCTGATGGCGCAGGGCACCTCATCCACCCGAGACATCGCCGCGCTGGCTCTGGCCTATGTGGCGAAAACCCGCCGCCAGAGCGACCAGTTTGCCAAAGTGCACTTCGACGACACCGTCATCGACTACCGTGACGACAACCGGCATCTTTGGCGCTTCATCGAACAAGGGGACGAGGAAGAGCGCTTCGACGAAACTCGCCGCAACGATGCGCACGACGACTTGCCGCGCCTGCCGCCGCGGCACTATCCCGAATGGGACTATCACAGCCAGACCTATCGGCCCGACTGGGTCAGCGTGTACGAGGGTTTGCATCCGTCTGCACAGGCGGGCGACATCGACCGCTTGCTGCAAAAGCACGCCCCGCTGGCCAAGCGCCTGCAAAGACTGCTGGAACTGCTCAAGCCGCAGGATAAAGTGCGCATTCGCTATCAGGAGGAGGGCAGCGAACTCGATCTCGACGTGGCCATTCGTTCGCTGATCGATTTCAAGGCAGGCTCCAATCCTGATCCGCGCATCAATCTGAGCCACCGCACCAACGGGCGCGATATTGCCGTGACCCTGCTGCTCGACCTCTCCGCCTCCCTCAACGACAAGGTGAAAGGATCAGAGCAGACCATCCTCGAACTCTCGCAGGAAGCCGTCTCGCTGCTCGCCTGGGCGATCGAACGCTTGGGCGATCCGCTGGCGATCGCCGGTTTTCAGTCCAACACCCGGCACGAGGTGCGCTACCTGCACATCAAGGGCTTTGGCGAGCCGTGGGGCGATGAAGTCAAGGCGCGCCTCGCGGCGATGCAGGCCAACTACTCCACCCGCATGGGGGCGGCGCTGCGGCACGCCGCCCACTCGCTGCGCGCGCGCAAGAGCGACAAAAAGCTGCTGCTCGTGCTCACCGACGGCGAACCTGCCGATATCGACGTGCAGGACGAACGCCTGCTCATCGAAGACGCCCGCCAGTCGGTGCGAGAGCTCGAACGCGACGGTCTTTTTACTTACTGCATCAGCCTCGACCCGCGCGCCGATGCCTATGTGTCCGACATTTTTGGCCGCCGCTACACCGTGATCGACAACATCGAGCGCCTGCCCGAGAGATTGCCGGAAGTGTTCCTGGCGCTGACCAAATAGCGCGCGTTCCTCAGCGGTTTCAAATCCTCGCCCCGGCACAGAGTTGGGGGGCTGTGGACAATACGGCCTGTCCCCACCCAGCCTATTCACTCCACGGTCTATCTCTCTATGCAATCCTTGCGACAGCTTTGGCGTGACTGGCGCAGCGGCGAGCTGCGGCTCTTGTTCTTTTCGCTGGTGCTGGCCGTGGCCGCGTTGTCGGCCGTGGGCTTCGTGGCCCAGCGGCTGCAGGGCGCGCTGGTGCGCGATGCTGCGCAGTTGATCGGTGGCGACGTGGTGATCGTCAGCGATCATCCGCTGAAACCGCTGTATTTGCAGCAGGCGCAAGCGCAGGGGCTGCGCTCTATGCAGACGGCGGTGTTTCCCAGCATGGCGCTCGACGTCACGGGTGACCGCACCCGGCTGGTCTCGCTCAAGGCGGTAGGCGCGCATTACCCCTTGATCGCGCAGGTGGTGCTGCGCGACGGGCTGCAGGCGCCGGAGGTGTCGCGCAGCGGGCCGCCCGAGCCCGGTACGGTCTGGGTGAATGCCAGTGTGCTCGGCGCTCTGCGGCTGCAGGTGGGTGATCTGTTGCAGTTGGGCAATGCGCGGTTGCGCATCGCGGCCATTCTGGTGCGCGAGCCCGATACCGGCGCGGGCTTCATCAATTTCGCCCCGCGGGTGATGATGAATCGCGCCGATTTGCCCGCTACCGGGCTGATCCAGCCCGCCAGCCGGGTGACTTATCGCCTCGCGCTGGCTGGGCCATCGCAGGCAGCAGCCGCCTACGCCAAGTGGGCGCAGGAGCAGATTCGCCAAACCTCCGCGCGCGGCATGCGGGTGGAAACCGTGGCCGACAGCGGCCCGGCGCAAGAACAGACGCTCAAGCGCGCCTCTGATTTTCTGCATCTGGTGGCGCTGATTACCGCGCTCATGGCCGCTGTGGCGGTGGCGCAGTCGGCGCGCGACTTTGCGCGCCGACGTTTGCAGCCCTGCGCGGTATTCAAGGCTTTGGGGCTGCGTCAGGGTGTTTTGCTCCGTCGCTACGCCGCCGAGTTTGTCTGGCTGGGCGGCTTTGCGGCGGCGCTGGGGGTGTTGCTCGGCCTGGCGGTGCAGGCGGCGATGATCGGGCTGCTTCACGGGCTGATTCAGGTTCAGGTGCGCGAGCTGCCCGCGCCCGGTTGGGCGCCCGCGTTGTTCGCCGGGGCGACGGGCATGGTGCTGCTGCTGGCCTTTGGCCTGCCCTCGATTCTGCAGTTGGCGCGCATACCGCCCCTGGCGGTGCTGCGCCGCAGTCTGGGCCGCCTGCAGTCCGCGCCGTTCATCACGGTGCTGGCAGGCGTGGGGGCATTCGGCCTGTTGCTGTGGCTGCAGGCCGGCGACCTTCGCCTGGGGCTGATTGCCGCGGGTGGTTTCATCGGCCTGACGCTGGTGTTCGCCTTGCTGGCCTGGCTGATGATGCGGGGTTTGCGGCGCTGGATACGCGGCCATGCGGCGTCATCCGTCGCCGCCGGCGGTTTGATGCAGATGGCGGCGCGTCAGTTGGCCACCCGGCCTTGGAGTGCGGTGATTCAGATCACGGCGCTGAGTCTGGGTTTGTTCGCGCTGGTGTTGCTGGTGCTCATGCGCACCAGTCTGATCGACGCCTGGCGTGCCTCCATACCCGCCAACGCGCCCGACCGCTTTGTCATCAACATCCAACCCGCGCAGAGCCAGGATTTTCTGGCCGCGCTGCGCCGCGATGGCGTGAACCACGAAGACTGGTATCCCATGCTGCGCGGCCGTCTGGTGGCCATCAACGAAAAGCCGGTCTTTGGACGCGACTACGACAGCATCCGCGCCCGCGACCTGATCGACCGCGAATTCAATCTTTCAGCCAGCGCCACCCTGCCCAAGGCCAATACCCTGGTCGCAGGCGACTGGAACGATACCGGCGGGCCCGATGCCAAAGGCCTGTCGGTGGAACAGGGCATCGCCAAAACCCTGGGCTTCAAACTCGGCGACACCCTGACTTTCGACATTGCAGGCCAGCGCGTGACCGCGCCCATCACCAGCGTGCGGCATGTCGATTGGAGCTCCATGCATGCCAACTTCTTTGTGCTGCTGCCGCAGGCCCTGCTGAAAAATCAGCCCGTGACCTATCTGGCCGCCTATCGCGCCCCCGGAGATGCGCAGCGCATGGACGACACCCTGGTGCGGCAGTTTCCCAATCTCACCGTGGTCGATGTCGGCAGCCTGCTCACGCATTTGCGCAAGCTGGTCGAGCAGGTCATCACTGCGGTGCAGTTTTTGTTTTTGTTCGCCCTGGCGGCCGGGCTGGCCGTGCTCGCCGCTTCGCTGGCGTTGTCGCGGCAGGACCGCTCGCGCGAAATGGCGGTGTGGCGCGCCCTGGGCGCTTCTTCGCAGTTGCTGCGGCGTATGGCCCTAGTGGAAATGATGTGGGTCGGCGCGCTGGCCGGACTGCTCGGCGCAGCCGGGGCGGCGGGGGTGAGCGCCGCGCTGGCGCACTGGGTGTTTCTGTTTCCCTGGCAGCCGCCCTGGTGGCTCTGGCCCGCGGCCATGCTGGCGGCCTCCATGCTGGCGATGGCGGCCGGGTGGTGGAGTCTGCGCGATGTGCTGCGCCGGGCGCCGGGTCAGAGTTTGCGCACCTTGACTTGAAAATGAGCTGAAAATCTATTGCCGCTTTGCGGGATGATTGATTGCAGATTGACCTGAGGCAAGTTCTGCCGGGGCGCATCTCCCATAATCGCGATTCTTTTGTTTCAGCCTTGTTTGCAAACTGCTCCGCTCCATGTCAGAAACCATCGCCATCACGCCCGCCGCACCTGTCCCCCAGCCGGTTTCCAGCACGCCTTATCAGCGCCTCGGCGGCGCGGAGGGCGTGCGTCGGCTGGTCGATCATTTCTACGACCTGATGGATCTGGAGCCGCAATATGCCGATCTGCGGGCCATGCATCCCACCAATTCCGAAGAAACGCGGGAGAAGCTCTACCTGTTTCTCAGCGGCTGGCTGGGCGGACCCGATCTGTATTCCCCGCAATATGGGCATCCGCGCCTGCGGATGCGCCACTTTCCCTACGCCATCGGCACCAAGGAGCGCGACGAGTGGATGGCTTGCATGGTGCAGACCCTCAACGAAGTCGAGATGGACGACACACTGCGCCGCCAGTTGCACGAAGCCTTCGCCGGCACGGCCGACTGGATGCGCAACAAAGCCGAGCCCGGCAATATGCCGGCGGGCAATGTGGTGCATGGTTGACCGCTTTGCCCCAATGAGCCCGCCGCTCTGTGCTCTCATCTTCGCTCTCAAATCGCGGGCTTGTTTTAAGCATTGTTTGAACCGCCGCGTCCAGTGCGCCGGGCCGAGCGCAGCAGCACCACCAGAGCGCCGGCGCCGCCATCGCTGGGCCGGGCCTGCACATAGGCCATCACTTCATCGCGCTGCATCAGCCAGCTTCGCACCTTGTGTTTGAGCACCGGCTCGCGCAGCGGCGAACTCAGCCCCTTGCCGTGGATCACCCGCACGCAACGCCATTCGCGCTGCAGCGCGGTGCGTAAAAACTGCCCCAGCGCCTCACGCGCCTCGTCACGGCGCAGACCGTGCAGGTCGATTTCGTTCTGGATCGTCCAGTGCCCCCGGCGCAACTTGCGCAGGGTGTCCGATCCCACGCCTTCTCGCCGCCAGGACAAGGCGGCGTCGGTCTCCAGCAAATGATCCAGATCGAGCTCGTCGGACATCGCCTCTAACAGCACCAACCGTTCGTCGCGTAGCGATTGGTGCGGAATGGGTTTGGGCGGCGCGGGCTGCAATCCTGGCGGGGGAGGGTGGATCGATGCCCCCAAGACCTTGGCGCCCGCAGTGGCCGCGCGAAACAGGGCGCGATCTGCGGAGGTGGGCACAGACTCGGCGGGAGCGGCCGCGATGGGCGGTGGAGTTGGCCCAGGTTTCGTGCGCGCAGGCTGCGGCGGCTGGCGCAGGCGCCGGCGCAAGTCGCGCAATGCGTCCTGGCTGCTTGCCTTGGGCGCAGGCGCGGCGGGTTTCACAACAGACCCCGTTCGGCAAACGAAACCACGCTATGCCGGGTCACCACCAGATGATCGAGCACGCGCACATCCACCAGGGCCAGCGCCGCTTTCAGGGTTTGCGTCAGCGCGCGGTCGGCAGCGGACGGTTCGGCCAGGCCGCTGGGGTGGTTGTGCGCCAGAATCAGCGCGCCGGCATTCAGGCGCAGCGCGGCTTTCACGACCTCGCGCGGGTAGACGCTGGTGCTCGCCAGCGTGCCGCGAGAAAGCTCTTCCGAGGCGATGAGCTGGTGCTGGTTGTCGAGAAACAGCACCGCGAAAATTTCCACCGGTTGCGGCCCGAGCCAGAGTCGCAAATAGTCGCGCACCGCAGCGGGCGAATCGAGCAGGGGTTGCTGCATCATCTGCTCGTTCAGGGTGCGGCGAGCGAGTTCCAGCACGGCGGCAATCTCGGCATATTTGGCCGCGCCCAGTCCTTTGATTTTGCGGAGTTGCTCGGATGAGGCGTTGAGCAGGCCGTGCAGGCCGCCAAACTGATCGAGCAAGGCGGCGGCCAAATCGAGGGCGCTCTGCCCGCGCACCCCGGTGCGCAGCACGATGGCGACCAGTTCGGCGTCGGCCAGGGCGTGCGGGCCGCGCGCCAGCAATTTTTCGCGCGGTCGCGCATCGGCAGGTAGATCGGCGATACGTGTGGCCATGCAGGGTTCCCCCTAAAATGCGGTTTACGTCGCCTTTACGGCTCGCTTTCAGCCGCTATTTTGCCTGCCCGCCCATCATCGTGCCTTGCGTCCAGCCTGATTCCTATCTCACCCTGCATTACCGCCTCAGCGATCCGGGCGGCGTCGATGCGGTCAACACCTTCGGCGGCACGCCCGCGACGTTTACGCTGGGACAGGGGCAACTCAGCCCGGCGCTGGAGGCCTTGCTCGTCGGCCTCGATGAAGACGCGCACACCCGTTTCGATCTGCCTGCGGGCGCAGCTTTTGGCGCGCGCATTCCAGGCTTGCTGCGTTGGGTTTCGCGCAGGGAGGTTGAGCGTGCGCGCGAATATCCCGGGCCCGCGGCGCAGGTCGGCGATGTGATGCGCCTGCGTTTGCCGACCAGTGCGGATGGCGAAGCCGGTCTGCTCACCGCACTGGTGCGTGAAATTGACGAAGCCGGCGACGCGCTGCTGCTCGATTTCAATCATCCCCTGGCCGACTGCCCCACGACGTTCGAGGTCAAGATTCTCGCCGTGCTATGAAGCCAGACGCTTTCGCCTCATCGCCAGACCCTGAAGTTTCAGCGTCCGAACCGCAAGTGTTGCTGGCCAGCCCACGCGGTTTTTGCGCCGGTGTAGACCGGGCCATCGACATTGTCGAGCGCGCGCTGGAACGCTTTGGCGCGCCCATCTATGTGCGCCATGAAATCGTGCACAACACCTATGTGGTCAACGACCTGAAGGCCAAGGGCGCGGTTTTTGTCGAAGAACTCGAACAAGTGCCCAAGGGCGGCACCGTGGTGTTTTCTGCGCACGGGGTGTCGCAGGCCGTGCGTGCGCAGGCGCAGGCGTTGGGCTTACAGGTGTTCGACGCCACTTGTCCGCTGGTTACCAAAGTGCACGTTGAAGTGGCCAAGATGCGGCGCGACGGGCTGGAAATCGTGATGATCGGTCACGCCGGTCATCCAGAGGTCGAAGGCACCATGGGCCAGGCCGAGGGCATCCATCTGGTGCAGACCCTCGACGATGTCGCGCGCCTGAACATTGCCCCCGATGCACCGCTGGCCTTTGTGACTCAAACCACGCTGTCGGTCGATGACGCCGCCGAAATCGTCGCGGCTCTGCGCGCGCGGTTTCCTCAAGTGCATGAGCCGAAAAAGCAAGACATCTGCTACGCCACCCAAAATCGCCAGGACGCGGTGAAGATGCTCGCCCCACAGGTCGATGTGGTCATCGTGGTCGGCAGTCCGACTAGTTCGAATTCCAATCGCCTGCGCGAAGTCGCCCAGCGGATGGGCAAGCCCGCCTACATGGTCGATCAGGTCGAAGACCTGCGCGCGGAGTGGCTGGAGGGCGCGCGCCAGATCGGCCTGACGGCGGGCGCTTCGGCCCCCGAAGCCCTCGTCGATCAGGTCGTGGCCCGGCTGAAGGCATTGGGCGCCGTAGCGGTGCGGCAGCTCGACGGCGTGACCGAATCGGTACAGTTTCCGCTGCCGCGCGGCTTGGTGGTCAAGACCGACTCCTGACCGACTCGCCGCCCAGCCATACGGCGCAAGGCCTGGCCCGGATCGCTCGGCGGCGGCTTCATTTCTCGTTCAACTCAAACGCATCATGCTCGACATCACCCTGCTGCGCAAAGACCTGCCCCACGTCATCGCCCGGCTCGAAACCCGTCAGTCCCCTCAGCCCTTCCTCGATGTGGCCCGCTTTGAAGCCCTCGAAGCCGAGCGCAAAACTCTGCAGAAACAAACCGAAGATCTGCAGGCGCGGCGCAACCTGCTCTCCAAGCAGATCGGGCAGGCCAAAGCCAAAGGTGAGGATGTCGCGCCGATCATGGAAGAGGTCGGCCACATCAAAACCACGCTGGAAGCAGACGCCGCCCGGCTCGATGCCTTGCAAGCCGAACTGCAGGGACTGCTCATGGCCGTTCCCAATTTGCCCGCGGCCGACGTGCCCGTCGGCGCGGATGAGACGCAGAACGTCGAACTGCGCCGATGGGGCACCCCGCGCACGTTTGAATTCCCGGTGCGCGACCACGTCGATGTCGGGGCAGACCTCGGGCTGGACTTCGAGGCCGCAGCGCGCATCTCCGGTTCGCGTTTTGCCGTGCTGCGCGGGCCGATCGCCCGCCTGCACCGGGCCCTTGCCCAGTTCATGCTCGACGTTCACACCACCGAACATGGCTACACCGAAGCCTACGTGCCTTACATCGTGTCGGCGCAAGCGCTGCGCGGCACGGGGCAGCTCCCTAAATTCGAGGAAGACCTCTTCCCCGTGAAGCACGGAGAGGGCGAGAGCCACTACCTCATTCCCACAGCCGAAGTGCCGCTGACCAATCTGGTGCGCGATCAGATCGTCGATGCCGCCCAACTGCCGCTGCGCTTTGTGGCGCATACGCCGTGCTTTCGTTCCGAGGCCGGGTCGGGCGGGCGGGACGTGCGCGGCCTCATCCGCCAACACCAGTTCGACAAAGTCGAGCTCGTCTGGGTGACGCGGGCAGAAGAGTCGGCCACCGCGCTGGAACAACTCACCGCCCACGCCGAGAGCATCCTGCAACGCCTGCAATTGCCCTACCGCACCATCGTCCTCTGCACCGGCGACATGGGCTTCGGTAGCGCGCGCACCCACGATATCGAGGTCTGGCTCCCGGCGCAAAACACCTATCGCGAAATCTCGTCCTGCTCCAATATGGAAGCGTTCCAGGCCCGCCGCATGCAGGCGCGCTATCGCGCCGAGAGCGGCAAGACGGAGCTCGCACACACCCTCAACGGTTCCGGCCTGGCAGTTGGTCGCACGCTCGTGGCGATCCTCGAAAACTACCAACGCGCTGACGGGGGTATCGACATTCCCCAGGCGCTCCAGCCCTACATGGGAGGACTGACCCAGATCGAGCCGCGTGCCTGATATACTTATTGGCTTTTCGCGACCACGACAGCTCGCAAGCTTGAAGCGACCTGTGAAGCGAATAGCAACGAACACCCCGGAAAGGTGGCAGAGTGGTCGAATGTACCTGACTCGAAATCAGGCGTAGGCGCAAGCCTACCGAGGGTTCGAATCCCTCCCTTTCCGCCAATGCACTGAAATAAACCCTTGATTCAACGGGATTCTTTCCTTTCTGGATCGGCGTGGCCTTGTCGGCGGCATTTCCCGCATGGGGCGGTAGTTCAGTTGTGACTTTGCAAGGATGTCTCATCATGCGGGAACTCCGGCAGGAATTGTGGCACCGTCTCCAGGGTCTGCGCGTTGGTCTGACCTGCATCTGCCAGCCGTACCAGTCTGAAGTTAGCGAGGTCCACCAACCAAAAGAGGCATGACGGAAGCTAAAAAAGTAGATTCAGCGGAGAACAGATTATCAGGTTCCTCAAGCAGGTCGAGACTGGACGGCCCATTAAGGAACTGTGCTGCCATGAAAAGTCAAGACCGGTGCTGGCGAGCGCGTCGGAGTTCGTCCACGATCAGCAGCATGGCGCCGATGAAAATCGCCGAGTCGGCCAGATTGAACGCGGGCCAGTGCCGCTGCTGGCCGTTGAGGGTGACGTAAAAGTCGAGGAAGTCGGTCACCTTGCCCCACAGCACGCGGTCGATCACATTGCCCAAGGCCCCGCCGAGAATGCACGCCAGCGCCAGGTTGAACAAAGGCTTTCCCCGGTTGCGGAACATCAGCCATAGGATGAACAGCGAAGCGGCGAGGCTCAGCGCGGTGAAAAACCAGCGCTGCCAACCCGGCGCACTGGCGAGAAACGAGAACGCCGCTCCGGGGTTGTGGATGTAGACCAGATTGAAAAAACCGGTCACCGGATGGCTGCTGTCGAGCGGCAGGTCTTGCCGTACCCACCATTTGGTGAACTGGTCGGCGGCAATGATCGCCAGCGAGACCAGCAGCCAGGGCCAGACCCGGCCGCGCCGGGCGGTGAAGGAGCTGTCAGACAGTGCAGAGGGCATGGGCGGGGGAGTCTCAGGCGAGATGGCGCGGTTCGCCCGCGCCGAAAAGGTTGCTCACGCAGCGTCCGCACAGCGCGGGATGCGCCGGATCGGCATCGACATCTTCGCGCCAGTGCCAGCAGCGTTCGCATTTGGGATGCTTTGTGGGCGTCACCACGATGCGCAGTTCTCCATCGCTCGGATGCAGGCTGGCACGCGAGGTGATGAGCACAAAGCGCAGGTCGTCTCCTAAGCGTTCGAGCAGGGCGTGCTCGGTCTGCGGAGCGTAAATATCGACTTCGGCCTGCAGCGAGGCGCCGATTTTGCCTTGCTCGCGCAAGGCCTCGATTTCCTTGTTGGTCGCCTCTCGTAGGGCGCGAATACGCGCCCACTGATCGAGCAGCACGGCGCTGTCGGTCTGCTCGGGCCACTGCCAATAGGTCTCGACAAAAATGCTCTCGCTCTTGCCGATCAGCGCCCAGGCTTCTTCGGCGGTGAAGCTGAGGAAGGGCGCCATCCAGCGCAGCATGCCTTGGGTGATTTGCCACAGCGCGGTCTGGGCGCTGCGTCGGGGGTGTAGAGGCGGTCTTTCAGGGCGTCGAGATAGAACGCGCCCAGGTCTTCGGAGCAATAGACCTGCAGCTTGGCCACCACCGGGTGGAACTCGTATTGGTCGTAATGCGCCAGGATGACCGATTGCAGATTCTCTGCTTGCGCCAGCGCCCAGCGGTCGAGTTCGAACATCTGGCTCAGCGGTACGGCATGCTGGGCGGGATCGAAGTCGCTGGTATTGGCTAGCAGAAACCGCAGTGTGTTGCGGATGCGGCGATAGCCGTCGACCACGCGGGCGAGGATTTTGTCGTCGCCCGCAATGTCGCCGGAGTAGTCAGAGGCGGCTACCCACAGGCGGATGATCTCCGCGCCCAGCTTGTTGCAGGTCTGCAATGGATCGATGCCATTGCCCAGCGACTTGCTCATCTTGCGGCCCTGGCTGTCCACGGTGAAGCCGTGGGTCAACAGCCCTTTGTAGGGCGCGCGGCCGTAAATGGCGCACGAGGTGAGCAGCGAGGAATGAAACCAGCCGCGGTGTTGGTCATGGCCTTCCAGATAGAGATCGGCCTGCGGGCCTTCGGCATGGCCCGCGCCTGCATGACTGCCCATGAGCACGGTGGTGTGCGTGGTGCCCGAGTCGAACCAGACTTCGAGGATGTCAGCGCTTTTGCTGTAATGCGCCGCGTCGTCTGCGCAACCCACGCGGCCGAGGATGTCGGTGGCGCTGGCCTTGCTCCAGGCCTCGATGCCGCCATGCTCCACCATCTCGGCAGCGACATCGAGGATGTCCATGGTGCGCGGGTGCAGTTCGCCGCTGTCCTTGTGCAGAAAAAACGGGATCGGCACGCCCCAGCTCCGCTGGCGGCTGATGCACCAGTCCGGCCGGTTGGCGATCATGTCGTGCAGGCGCGCCTTGCCGTTCTCGGGGTAAAAACTGGTGTGCTCAATGGCCTCGAGCGCCATCTGCCGCAGCGTTTTCGGCGCCTTGTCCTTGGTGAACACGCCTTCGCCTTCGTCCATGCGGATGAACCATTGCGCCGCCGCGCGATAGATCACCGGCACCTTATGACGCCAGCAGTGCGGGTAGCTGTGGGTGATGCTGTAGGTGGCCATCAGCCGATCCGCCTGACGCAGGGTATCGATGATGTGAGGCACCGCCTTCCAGATGTTCTGCCCGCCGAACAGCGGAAAGTCGGGCGCGTAGTTGCCGTCGCCCTGCACCGGGTTGAGGATGTCCTCATAGGCCATGCCGTGCGCAACGCAGGAGTTGAAGTCGTCGACGCCGTAAGCGGGTGAGGAATGCACGATGCCGGTACCGTCGTCGGCGGTGGCGTAGTCGGCCAGATAGACCGGCGACAGTCGGCGGTAACCCGCATCCACCTCGTAGAGCGGGTGGCGGAACTCCAGCCCGCCCAGCGCCCTGCCGGGCGCGGTGGCCACGGTCGCGCCCTCGGTCTCATAACGCTTCAGGCAGGGGTCGACCAGGCTGGCCGCCAGCACCAGGTAGCCGCGCGGCGTATCGACCAGGGCGTATTCGATTTCCGGGTTGAGATTGAGCGCCTGATTGGCGGGAATCGTCCAGGCGGTCGTCGTCCAGATGACGGCGAAGGCGGGCTTGGCGGCATCGGGTAGCGCGGGCAGGCCAAAAGCCGCAGCGAGTGCCACGCGATCATTCGACTCAAAGGCGACATCGAGCGTCTGCGATTTTTTGTCGGCATATTCGATCTCGAATTCAGCCAGCGATGAACCGCAGTCAAAACACCAGTACACCGGCTTGAGGCCACGGTACACAAAGCCGCGCTCGATTACCCGTTTGAAAGCGCGAATCTCCGCCGCTTCGTTGACGAAATCCATGGTGCGATAGGGATGATCCCAGTCGCCCAGCACGCCCAGTCGCTTGAAATCCGTCCTTTGCTGGTCGATCTGCGCCGTGGCATAGGCGCGGCTCTTGGCCTGCATCTCGTCGCGCGGCAGGCAGCGGCCAAACTGCTTTTCAATGGCGTTTTCGATCGGCAGACCGTGACAGTCCCAACCGGGAATGTAAGCCGCATCAAAGCCGCTCAGCTGACGTGCCTTGACGATCATGTCCTTCAGAATTTTGTTGACCGCATGTCCCATGTGAATCTGACCGTTGGCATACGGCGGGCCGTCGTGCAGCACGAATTTCGGCGCCTCGGAGCGCGCCAGGCGCAGCCTCTGGTAGAGACCGTTTTCGTTCCAGTCCTTGATCCATTGCGGTTCGCGCTTGGGCAGGTCGCCGCGCATGGGGAAGGGGGTGTCTGGCAGGTTCAGGGTGGCCCGGTAATCGGGTTTTTCGGCTGCGGAGGAGTCGGCGTGATCCATGGAATGGCAGTGCTGTGCTGGAGCCCCGAGCAAAGGGTCCAATGAGAAGGAGTGAGCGAGGAAAAAATGAACGGCGATATCACCCGAAGCAACCGATCGTCAAAGCTGGGCGAGTCGGGTGCCCGAGGGCGAGCGCCGTCAAATTCGATCGCGGGTGGTTTGTCGGGCGAGCTGAGCAAACCAGGCACGCGCCTGGTCGCTGTCGTTCTGAATCGCCGCAATCAGTTGAGTCAGGTCGGGGTAATGCGCTTCGTCGCGCAGTTTGTGCATGAGTTCCACCCGGATGAGTTTACCGTAGGCCTCTCCCTGCCAATCGAACACATGCGTTTCCAGCAACACCCGCCCGTCGGTCTCGACGGCCGGTCGTGTTCCCAGGCTTGCCACGGCGGGCAGGGGCGCCAACTCCAGCCCGTGCACCCGGGCGACGAAAACACCGCCAAGCGCGGGGCGTGCGCGATCAAAACGCAGATTCAGCGTAGGAAATCCCAGCTTGCGGCCAAGTTTGGCCCCGTGCAACACATGCCCCGAAATGGCATAGGGGCGACCCAGCAAAACCTGCGCGGTCTCCATGTCACCCGCCTGCAGCGCCTGCCGCACAGCCGAACTCGAGATTCTCAGCGCGGTTTCCGTGACCACAGGCATCTGACGTGCTTCGCCGCCCAGGTTGCGCATCAAGGTATCGAGCTGGGCGAAATCTCCCGCGCGCCTGGCGCCAAAGCGGAAATCATCGCCGACCAGGACGAATTGCGCCTTGAGGCCTTGCCACACGATCTGCGCCACAAACTCCTCTGGAGACAACGCGGCGATGCGGGGATCGAAGCGCAGCACGACAACTTGCTGCACTCCGGCTTCACGCAAGGCGCACAACTTGTCGCGCAAGGTCGAAATATGGCTGGGTGCGGAGTCAGGGTGCCCCTGGAGTGTTGCAAAAAAATCACGCGAGTGCGGCTCGAAAGTCAGCACCGTCGGCACCAGCCCACGCGACCGGGCGACTTGCACCAACTGGTGCAACATGGCGAGATGCCCCCGGTGCACCCCATCGAAATTGCCGATGGTCAGTGCCGTTTGCGAGGCCAACGATTTGTGATGAATTCCTCTAAAAACATGCATAAAAACAATTTGTTAGAGTGTTATTTTGAGAGATTTTTTGAGCTGCTGCGGCAATCAAAAAATTTTAAGGGCGCGCTCCAATCTGATGCGCACGTCGGCGCATCGCTGCGACCTTGCCTGCCTGAAAAACGTCTATTGTCCGCCTTATCCAACACCGCGCCTTTTGCAGGAGTGCACAGAGGGTTTGCCCTGCGCTGAATTGTCGCGCGCGCTGGTTTTTTGCGTGTATAGTTAGTGCGCAGTCGAAACAAGAGCCAAGGTTCTCATTTGCTTGAGAGTTGGCTTGTGTCGGTTTCACAGTAGTGATTTGCCGGGCTTGTTGAAGATTTGCACTTATCTATATTTTCTTTAAAGGTTGATTCATGGCTACCGGTACTGTGAAATGGTTTAACGAGTCCAAGGGCTTCGGCTTCATCAAGCCTGATGAAGGCGGCGAAGATCTGTTCGCGCATTTTTCTGAAATTCAGGCCAAAGGTTTCCGCACTCTGCAGGAAAACCAGCGCGTCGAATTCACGGTGAAGGCTGGCCCGAAAGGTCCCCAGGCTTCTGCCATTCGCCCAATCTAATTTAGGTAGGGCGGCGGCTTCCTGATCAAAAGTCAGGGCGCTGCAAAATCAACCGGCCACTGGCCGGTTTTTTTGTGCGCCAACTATCCCGATAGATCTGTAACCCATGGTCGAGGACTTCGTTCGACATTACGGCTATGCTGCAGTGGCTTTAGGCGCATTTGCCGAGGGAGAGACCGTACTGCTGCTTGCGGGGTATGGGGCCCACCGTGGCTGGCTGGAGTGGCCTTGGGTTGTTTTGGTGGCTGCACTGGCAGCTACTCTGGGGGATCAGTTTTTTTTCTTTCTGGGGCGTTGGTTTGGGCCGCAGTTGGTCCAGCGTTTCTCGGGCCTGGAAAACAATCTGCCCCGCGTTCAGCGCTTGCTGCATCGCGGGGCGCCCTGGGCGATTGTGAGCGTGCGTTTTCTCTATGGCTTGCGCATCGCCGGTCCTGTGCTGATCGGCATGGCGGGCGTAGCACCCTGGCGGTTTGTGCTTTACAACACCATAGGCGCCGCCTTGTGGGCGCCGCTGGTCACGGGGCTGGGATGGTTTTTCGGCGCAGGCGTGGCGGAGTTGGCGTCTCGCTTGCAATGGGCCGAAGAAATCCTGCTGGCTATCGCCATCGTCGGCGTGTTGATCGTCTGGCGTCTGTGGAAACGCCGAGAACGAGCATCTTCAAATCTTTAGGCCCATCGCGTCTCGGACGGCGTGCATGGTTTGTTGTGCCGTGGCGCGCGCCTTGTCGCTACCGTGCGCCAGGATGTCGTGCACCAGCGCGGGGTTGTCGAGGTAGGGCTGCGCCCGCTCGAACATGGGTTGCTGTTCACGCAGGATGGCATCGATGACGGGCTGCTTGCACTCCAGGCAGCCGATGCCCGCCGTGGTGCAGCCGCGTTGCACCCAGTCGCGGGTGGCGTCGTCGGTGTAGGCCAGGTGGAATTGCCAGACGGGGCAGCGTTCGGGCGTGCCGGGATCGGTGCGTTTGACGCGAGCGGGATCGGTGGGCATGCGTTTGATTTTGTGCTCGACGCTCGCGCGCTTCTCCCGGATGGCGATGGAATTGCCGTAGCTCTTGGACATCTTGCGGCCATCCAACCCTGGCAGCTTGGACTCAGGGGTCAGCAGCGCTTCGGGTTCGCGCAGGATTTGCCTGCGACCACCGCTGAGTTGCGCTCGCAAGGCGTCTTTTTCTGCACGCGACAGTTTGCTGGCGGCGATCAGTTCGCGAGCCTGTTCGCGTTTTTCGGTCAGCCCCTCCTGATCGGCGGCACGACGCAGGGCAGCGAGTTGTGCGCGAACGTCCTCGGGCAATTTGGCCGCCGCGGCTCGCGCCTGCGCCTCAACCGCAGGGTCTTTGCCATAGAGGTTGTTGAAACGGCGCGCGATTTCACGGCTCATCTCGATGTGCGGCACCTGATCGGCCCCGACGGGCACAAAACGCGCCAGATAAATGAGGATGTCTGCGGCCTGCAGCAGCGGGTAGCCGAGAAAGCCGTAGGTGGTCAGGTCTTTGTCCTTCAGATTGGCGATCTGATCTTTGTATGTGGGCACACGCTCCAGCCAGGACAAAGGGGTGCCCATACCCAGCAGCAGAAACAGCTCGGCGTGCTCCAGCACCCGGCTTTGTACGAATAGGGTGGCCTTGTTCGGATCGACGCCAGCGGCCAGCCAGTCGATCACCATCTCGGTGGTGTGCGCGTGGATGGTTTCCGGCGTTTCGTAATGGGTGGTCAGCGCGTGCCAGTCGGCGACGAAAAAGTAGCAGTCGTGCGAGTTTTGCAGCTGTGCCCAGTTTTTCAAGGCGCCGTGGTAATGCCCCAGGTGCAGCGCACCCGTGGGGCGCATGCCGGACAAAACGCGATCATCGGCGCTCGTTGCGCCAGCGGCCTGTGCAATAAGAGTCATAAGGAAAAGAGTCGGGTGATGAAGAGAGGGTCGGGCTCAGAGGAGCATCTGAAAGGGGCTGAGCAGAATCTTGAGAACTTGCATGGATAGTGCCATGAGCGGACTGAGCCAGAAGTTGGTGACGATGCCGGTGAGCACCAGCGCCATCACGATGAAAAAGCCGTAGGGTTCGACCCTTGAGACGGCGATGGCTTGCCGCACGGGCAGCAGCCCCACCAGAATGCGGCCGCCATCGAGTGGCGGCAGCGGAAACAGGTTGAACACGAACATCACCAGATTCACCAGAATGCCGGCCTGGGCGACATCGTAAAAATAGACCTCGTTGACGGCGAAGGCGTGCAGGCCGACAAGCAGCAGGCCCCAGAGAAAAGCCTGAAAAAAGTTGGAAGCAGGGCCGGCGAGCGCGACCCAGATCATGTCGCTCTTGGGGTTGCGCAGTCGTCCGAAATTCACTGGGACCGGCTTGGCATAGCCAAAAAGAAAAGCCCCGGAGGTGGCGAAATAGAGAATGAGAGGCACGAGGATGGTGCCGATCGGATCGATGTGCCGCACCGGATTAAGCGATACGCGGCCCATCATGTAGGCGGTGTTGTCGCCGAAGTAGCGCGCCGCATAGCCGTGCGCCGCTTCGTGCAGGGTGATGGCGAAGAGCACCGGCAGGGCGTAGACGGTGACAGCCTGTATGAGTTGATCCATGCGGGAATTGTAGGAAGGGCGTTGTGACAGGGCGGGCCAGGGGCGGCTTGACCCGCCCTGCGCCAAGGATGAAGAGCTTGCTTGCGGGGTTTACTGCAAGGCCGGGAGGCCGAGCGCATCGAGCGGGCCGCGGCCGATGCGAATGACCACGGGCTCGGCGCCGCACAGATCGACCACGGTGGTGGGCTCGCTTGGGCAGGGCCCGGCGTCGAGCACCAGATCGACTTGATGCTCGAGCTGGTCGCGAATGTCGGCGGCGTCGTTCAGCGCGTGTTCGTCTCCGGGTAGAATCAAGGTGGCGGCGAGCAGGGGCTGGGCCATTTCCACCAGCAGGGTGTGGGCAACGGCGTTTTGCGGCACCCGCACGCCGATCGTCTTGCGCGAGGGGTGCGACACCCGGCGCGGCACTTCCTTGGTGGCTTCGAGAATGAAGGTGTACGGCCCGGGCGTGCAGGCGCGGATGAGACGGTATTGCCGGTTGTCCACGCGGGCATAGTTGCCCAGTTCGGACAGGTCGCTGCACAGCAGGGTGAGGTGATGCCGCTCATCCACCTGGCGGATTTGCCGCAGGCGTTGCACGGCGGCTTTGTCGTCGAGATGGCAGACCAGGGCATAAGACGAGTCGGTCGGAATCGCCGCCACGCCACCACTGTGCAGCACGGCGGCGGCTTGCTTGATCAGCCGAAGCTGCGGGTTGTCGGGGTGCAGGTTGAAGTATTGCGCCATGGTGGAGGGGTTCAATGCAGCAAATCCCAGACGGGAGCGAGATCGGCAGGCAGGGGGGCGAGACGCCCGAGGTCGCAGATGCTTTCTCCTGGGCTGTGAAAATCGGAGCCGCGCGAGGCGTAGAAGCCGAATTCCAGCGCGAGCTTGGCGTATTTGCGGGCCTGCGCTGCGGTATGGCTGCCGGTCACCACCTCGATGCCCTGACCGCCCAGCGACTTGAAGCGTTCCAGCAGGGCCCACTCTTCGGTTTCGGTGAAGCGGTAGCGCCCGGGATGAGCGATCACGGTGATTCCCCCGGCGGCGCGAACCCAGCTCAAGGCCTCGTCGAGGCGGGCCCATTCGTGTTCGACATAGCCGGGCTTGCCCGGTGTGAGATAGCGGCTGAACACCTCGTGGGTCTGGCGGCACACGCCGAGTTCCACCAGCAAGCGGGCAAAGTGCGTGCGCGACATCAGCGCCGGATTGCCCGCATAGCGCAGCGCGCCGGCGTACACGTCGGACAGACCCAGATGCTTTTCAAGATCGGCCGCCATGTCTCTTGCGCGTTGGTCGCGACCGGCGCGAATCTGTTGCAGGCCGCCTTGCAAGACCGGATGAGAATCGTCGAAATTCAGCGCCACGATGTGCACGGTCTGCGCGGCAAAAGATACCGAAATTTCCACCCCAGTTACAAAACGCAGACCCAGCGCCTCGGCGCTTTGCCGCGCTTCGGTCAAGCCGCCGAGTTCATCGTGATCGGTGAGCGCCCAGAGATCGACCCCATTCGCATGGGCCCGCTGCGCCAGGGCGGCAGGCGCCAGTGTGCCGTCTGAAACCGTGGAATGACAGTGCAGATCGGGGTTGCGCGCAGAAGAAGCAAACATGATGCCGCATTGTAGGGAGGACGTCTAAACTGCGCCGGATGGGCAAATCTTGTCGACACATCAGCCTGACCCCGGCCACGCAATGGCTGCGCGCGCAAGGCGTGGCCTACACCGAGCATGTGTATGACTACGTCGATCATGGCGGAGCCGCCTGGGGCGCGCAGAGCTTGGGGCTGCCGGTGCACGCGGTGATCAAAACCCTGGTGATGCAAGACGATGCCTCGCAACCGCTGGTCGTGCTCATGCATGGCGACCGGGAGGTCTCGACCAAGCAGTTGGCCCGGGCGATCGGTGCGCGGCAGGTTGAGCCCTGCAAGCCTGAGGTGGCGCAGCGGCATAGCGGGTATCTGGTCGGCGGAACGTCGCCATTTGGACTGCGCAAGGCCATGCCGATTTATGGCGAGCAATCGGTGCGGGCGCTGGAGCGCATCTACATCAATGGCGGGCGGCGCGGCTATTTGCTGGGGCTCTCCCCCGACGTGCTCGACGCGGTTTTGCAGGTGCGCTGGGTGAACTGCGTTCAATAGAATCACAAAGCATGAATACATCGAACGTTGTGGCCCTGATCTTCGCCGGGCTGGCCTATCTGTTGGGATCGCTGTCGTTCGCCGTCTTGGTCAGCCGCGTCATGGGCATGGCCGATCCGCGCACCTACGGTTCGGGCAACCCGGGCGCCACCAATGTGCTGCGCAGCGGCAACAAGCTCGCCGCCATCCTGACCTTACTGCTCGACGCCTTCAAAGGCTGGCTGGCGGTCTGGCTGGGCCTGGTGATCGGTCCTGGCTTCGGGCTTAGCGCGCCGGGTGTGGCCCTGGTGGCTGTGGCCGTGTTTCTGGGGCATCTCTACCCTGTGTTTTTCCATTTCAAGGGCGGCAAAGGCGTGGCGACTGCTGCGGGCGTGTTGCTGGCCGTCCAGCCCTGGCTGGGGCTGGCTACGCTGGCGACCTGGCTGATCGTGGCCGGGTTTTTTCGCTACTCCTCTTTAGCGGCGTTGGTGGCTGCGGTATTCGCGCCGTTTTACTACTGGTTTGGCGGCGGGCTGGCCTGGAACGTCGACCCCGCGCTGCTGCTTGCTCTGGTGATCATCAGCGCGCTGCTGATCTGGCGACACAAAAGCAATATCGGCAAGCTGATGCGCGGCGAAGAAAGCCGCATCGGGCGGAAGAAATAAAAACCGCGCGCCCCTCAATATCGAGGGCTCAGGGTCATGCGGTCGCCGTCGTGTTGCATATTGACCCGCTGCAGAAAGCTCATGCCGAGCAGGGCGTAGGGCATTGGGGTGTTGATCACCACGGCGGGTACGTTGTGCAGCTCAATATGGCCCACGCGCACTTTGTCGAGATCAATCAAGGTTGCAGGGATGGTGCCATTGGCGGTGTTGACGGCCGAGGTTCGCCTATTCTGCAGATTGATTCCCAGCCGCTGGGCTTGTTCGCGGCTGAGGGTGATGCGGGTGGCCCCCGTGTCCACCATCATGCGCAACAGTTCGCCGTTGATGCGGCACTCTGTCACGAACTGTCCGTTTGATTTCGCAAACAGAACGGTGCGCTGCGCGGCCGTCGCCCCCACGCCCAGCGGCGCGGCGCCCAGGCCCAGTTGCATTTTCTGCCCGCTGACTTCCACCGTGGCCTGTTGGTCCGAGAGGGCCAACAGTTTCATGCCTTGCACCGTTTGACCGATGCGCATTGTGCGCGGCGCGCCACCGTCGATCACCAGCAGCGCCTGATCGCCAAATTTTCCGGCCAGACCCACGCTTGCCGCCGCAAAGGCCGGGTTGCCGCCAAGCGCAAAGACCGTGCAGGCTAAGACCCAGCGGGCAGCGCGCGCAGCAGACCAAGGGCGCAGCAGCCTGGCGGATTTGCTCACGCCAGCTCAGTCCCGAAAATTGTTGAATGACAGCGGCGCTTCCTCGATGTCTTTGCGCAGCACCGCCATAGCTGCCTGCAGGTCATCGCGCTTGGCCCCGGTGATGCGCACGATGTCGCCCTGAATCGCTGCGGTCAGTTTGAGCTTGGAACCCTTGATCGCTGCGGTGATCTTTTTCGCCAGCTCCTGCGGAATGCCGGCCTTCACGGTGATGACCTGTTTGACCTTATCTCCGGAAATTTTTTCGATTTTCCCGAGATCGAAAAAGCGTGGGTCGATTTTGCGCTTGGCGGCCTTGGCCATGAGCACATCGCGCACCTGCCCGAGCTGAAAGTCGCTGTCGGCCGTCAGCGTGAGCGCCTTGTCGTTCTGCTCGACCTGGGCGGAACTGCCCTTGAAATCAAAGCGGGTGGCGATTTCCTTCGCCGCTTGATCGCAGGCGTTGCGCACTTCGACAAGATCGGGTTCGAGAACGGCATCGAAAGAGGGCATAAGTGAACCTTGAAGATAATGGACGTTTGATTTGTGGGATTCTATGAGCCTGGAACTCGAAACCGATGTGCCCCTGCGCGCATTCAACACCTTTGGCATCGAAGCCACCGCGCGGCGTCTGGTGCGGGTGCGCAGTGCGCGCGATGTTCGTCTGGTGGTCGATCATCCCGAATGGGGACGTTCGCCCAAATTCATTCTGGGCGGCGGAAGCAACGTGCTGTTCACCCGCGACATTGACGATGCGGTGGTGGTGAAGACGGAAATTCGCGGCCTGCGCGTGCTCGAAGACGACGCCCGTTCCACCCTGATCGAAGTGGGCGCAGGCGAGCCCTGGCATGACGTGGTGATCTGGGCGCTGGAGCAGGGCTTCGCTGGGCTGGAGAATCTTGCCCTCATTCCCGGCACGGCGGGGGCGGCGCCGGTGCAGAACATCGGCGCGTACGGCTTGGAGTTGTCCGACCGGCTGGAGTCGGTCGATGTGGTCGACTTGGTCACCGGCCGCAGCGCCACCTTGCCTGCGGCACATTGTCGGCTGGGCTACCGCGACAGCATTTTCAAACGCGAACTCGCGGGCAAGTCGGTCATCACCGCGATTCGCCTGCGTCTGCCCAAGCCCTGGGCGCCTGTGGCGGGGTATGCGGATGTGGCGCGGTGGTTGCAGCGCGAGCGCATCTCCGATCCATCGCCCCACGACGTGTTCAAGGCCGTGTGCGCCATCCGAACCAGCAAATTGCCGGATCCTGCCCAGCTGGGCAACGCCGGGAGCTTTTTCAAAAATCCGGTGGTCAATCGCACCATCCGCAATGAAATCCTGGAAGAACATCCCGACATCGTCAGCTACCCGCTGGACGACGGCACCTACAAACTCGCCGCAGCGTGGATGATCGCCGCCTGCGGCTGGAAAGGGCAAACGCTGGGCCGCGCGGGGGTGCATGAGCAGCAGCCCCTCGTTCTGGTCAACCGCGGCGGGGCTACGGGCGCCAACGTGCTGGAACTGGCGCGCGCGGTGCAAGACAGCGTCGAGCAGAAATTCGGCCTTCGACTTGAGCCCGAACCGGTCATTCTGTGATGCAGGCGATCGTCGATTTTTTCGCCTTCCGCACCTTTGTCAGCCTGGACGTGCTGCGCGTGGTTTACGCGCTGGGCGCCATCGGCATGCCGATGCTGGCCTGGGCGTTCTGGCTGTGGCTCGATCGTTTCGCGCTTTGGCGGTCGATGCGCGGCGTGTCAGCGTCTGCGGTTCGCCGGGTCGTTCCCAAGCGTTGGCGCGTGATCTCTGTTTTGTTGTTTCTACTGTGTTTTTTCTGCATGGAACTCATGTGGCGCATGATGTTTGAATTCATCATCGCCTATCTGCAGATGCACGAGGCCTTGCAATTGCTGTCACAACGCGCGGGCCTGCGCTGACTGCCAACTGGAGAGCTAGCCGATGACGCCCCACACCATTTTGCGCATGGGCGACCCCCGGCTGTTGCGCGTCGCCAAACCGGTGGTCAAGGCGGATACGCCCGAACTTCACGCCCTGATCGCCGATCTGTTCGAGACCATGCAGGCGGCCGGTGGTGTTGGCCTTGCCGCGCCTCAGATCGGGGTTGACCTGGCCGTGGTGATTTTCGGTTTCAGCCAAAGCGCCCGTTACCCCGAGGCGCCTGCTGTGCCGCAGACGGTCCTCATCAACCCGGAAATTTCAGTGCTCGACGATGCCGAGGAAGAGGGCTGGGAAGGCTGTTTATCGGTGCCCGGCCTGCGCGGCTGGGTACCGCGCTTTCGCCGGATTCGCTACCGCGGCATGGATGCCCATGGCAACCCCATCGACCGCGAGGCCGAAGGCTTCCATGCTCGCGTCGTGCAGCATGAGTGCGATCATCTGATCGGCAAGCTCTACCCCATGCGCATCCGCGATTTCAGCCGGTTCGGCTTTACCGACGAGTTGTTTCCCGGGCAGGACATCGCTGACGACTGATGGCGGTTTCCAAAGACTCAACTGAATGGATTTGCAAGCCCGAGCGATTCCGGGGAAATTCACCCGGGATGCCGCCAGCCACGCCAAGCAGCGACGCTCTGCAGAAACGCTCACTTACATCCCTGCTTTGCGTTGCATCAAAACTGCGTGCTAGAGTGTTGCCAGACTCGTTTGAGTCCAGGCCCTTCTAAAGCCGCAATCCGCCAATCGGGCAGCCCGAGCCGCGGAAGGATGTTTTCCCACTGAGCGCCGGGGTGCCCGGCAGACTGTGAGCGCATATGTTGATGCAGAAATTCAAAGCCAATTCCTATCTCTTCGGCGGCAATGCCCCGTATGTCGAAGAGATGTACGAGAGCTATCTCTCTAATCCCGGTTCGGTTCCCGACCATTGGCGCGAATACTTCGATGCGCTGCAACATGTGCCCGCGCTCGACGGCAGCAATGCGCGCGATGTGCCGCATGCCCCGGTGGTGTCGGCCTTTGCCGAGCGCGCCAAATCCGGCCCGATCCGCACCTTGCAGGCAGTGGCCGATGGTGAACTGGCGCGTAAACGGGTTGCCGCGCAGCAACTGATCGCCGCCTACCGCAATGTGGGAGTGCGCTGGGCCGATCTCGACCCGCTCAAACGCACCGAACGACCGAATATTCCGGATCTGGAGCCGTCGTTCTATGGCTTTACCGATGCCGATCTGGAAACCGTGTTCAACGTCAGCAACACCTTTTTCGATCGCGAAAATCTGTCGCTGCGCGAATTGCTCAACAACCTGCACGAAACCTACTGCGGCTCACTGGGCGCCGAGTTCATGTACCTCAGCGATCAGGACCAGAAACGCTGGTGGCAACAGCGGCTGGAATCCACCCGCACGCGCCCGGATGTCGATGTCGAGGCGAAAAAACATCTGCTTGAACGGTTGACCGCTGCCGAAGGGCTGGAGCGCTATCTGGCGACCAAATATGTCGGCCAGAAGCGCTTTTCGCTCGAAGGCGGCGAGAGTTTTATCGTCGCCATGGATACCCTGGTTCAGCGCGCGGGCGCGCTGGGCATTCAGGAAGTGGTCATCGGCATGGCGCACCGCGGCCGCCTCAACGTGCTGGTCAACACCCTGGGCAAACGGCCGCAGGACTTGTTCGACGAGTTCGAGGGCAAACATGCAGATGACTTGCCGTCCGGTGACGTGAAGTATCACCAGGGCTTTTCCAGCGATGTGTCCACGCCCGGCGGCCCGGTGCACCTGAGCCTGGCGTTCAACCCGTCGCATCTGGAAATCGTCAATCCGGTGATCGAAGGCTCCACCCGGGCGCGGCTGGATCGGCGCGGCGACGCGCTCGGCGAAACCGTGTTGCCGGTGCTGGTGCATGGCGATGCCTCGTTTGCCGGGCAGGGCGTGGTGATGGAAACCCTGGCGCTGGCGCAGACTCGCGGCTACACCACGGGCGGCACGGTGCACATTGTCATCAACAACCAGATCGGCTTCACCACCTCCGATCCGCGTGATGCGCGCTCCACGCTGTACTGCACCGATGTGGCGAAAATGATCGAGGCGCCCATCCTGCATGTGAATGGCGACGATCCTGAGAGCGTGGCCTTTGCGACCAGTCTGGCGCTCGACTATCGCAAACAGTTCCATCATGACGTGGTGGTGGATATCGTTTGTTTCCGCAAACTGGGGCACAACGAGCAGGACACCCCCGCCGTCACCCAGCCGCTGATGTACAAAAAGATCGTGGCGCATCCGGGCGCGCGCAAGGTCTATGCAGACCGTCTGGTGAGCCAAGGGGTGATTGCCGCGGCGGATGCCGATCAGTTGGTGCACGAATTCCGCGCCGAAATGGAGTCGGGCATCAGCCTGGAGCCGGTGCTCACCAACTACAAGAGCAAGTACGCGGTCGACTGGTCGCCCTACCTCAACCGCCGCTGGACCGACAGCGCTGACACGGCCCTGCCGATGACCGAGCTCAAGCGGCTGGCCGAGCGCATTACCACCGTGCCAGAGAATTTCAAGCTTCACCCCTTGGTCGAAAAAGTGATTGCCGATCGCGCCAAGATGGGCCGCGGCGAACTGCCGCTGGACTGGGGCATGGGCGAGCACATGGCCTTCGCCTCGCTGGTGGCCAATGGTTTTCCAGTGCGGCTTTCCGGCGAAGACAGCGGTCGCGGCACCTTCAGCCATCGCCACTCGGTGCTGCACGACCAAAGCCGCGAAAAGTGGGACGTCGGCACCTACATCCCGCTGCAGAACGTCGCCGAAGGGCAGGCGCCGTTCACCGTGATCGACTCCATTCTGTCGGAAGAGGCTGTGCTGGGTTTCGAATACGGCTACTCCACCGCCGATCCCCGCACCCTGGTGATCTGGGAGGCGCAGTTCGGCGACTTCGCCAATGGCGCGCAGGTGCTCATCGACCAGTTCATCTCGGCTGGCGAAGTGAAGTGGGGCCGCGCCTGCGGCCTGACGCTGATGCTGCCGCATGGCTACGAAGGGCAGGGGCCGGAGCACTCTTCGGCGCGCCTGGAGCGCTATCTGCAGCTTTGCGCCGAAACCAATATGCAGGTCTGCCAGCCGACCAACCCGTCGCAGATTTTTCATCTACTGCGGCGGCAGATGCTCCGGCCCTTCCGCAAGCCGCTGATCATCATGACGCCCAAGTCGCTGCTGCGGCACCCGCATGCCAAGTCGCCGCTATCCGATCTGGCGAACAGCCGTTTCGAGGTGGTCTTGCCTGAGGTGGAAGAACTGCAGGCCGATAAAGTCAAGCGCATCGTGGCCTGCTCCGGGCGGGTGTATTACGACCTGCTGGCGGCGCGCGCCGAGCGCAAGATCGACGATGTGGCCATCATTCGTCTTGAGCAGCTCTATCCCTTCCCGCACAAGGCCTTTGCGGCTGAAGTCAAACGCTACCCCAATGCGCGCGACATCGTGTGGTGCCAGGACGAGCCGCAGAATCAGGGCGCATGGTTCTTCGTACAGCATCACATCCACGAAAACATGCTCGAAGGGCAGAAGCTCGGTTACGCCGGGCGGCCCGCCTCCGCATCGACCGCGGTGGGCTATTACGCCAAACATGCCGAGCAGCAAAAAGAGCTTCTGAGCGCGGCCTTCGGCAAGCTCAAAGGCTATGTGCTGACGCGCTGATTGATGACGGGCGGCGCGCGTACCGGCCGCCCTGAAACCCCACAAAAAATCTTCTGACACCGTTCACTGGCCGCGCAGTTCCCGCAGTTCCCTTCCTTTCTTCTCGCGGCCGCCTTAAAAATACCGGACTCCATCATGGCGCTGATCGACATCAAAGTTCCCCAACTCTCCGAATCCGTGGCTGAAGCCACTCTGCTGACCTGGAAGAAAAAGCCCGGCGAACCCGTGGCGCAGGATGAAATCCTGATTGAAATCGAGACCGACAAAGTGGTGCTCGAAGTGCCCGCTCCCGAAGCCGGGGTGATGGCGCAGATCGTCAAGAACGACGGCGAATCGGTGACCAGCGACGAAGTCATTGCCAAGATCGACACTGAAGCCAAACCGCAGACCAGCCCGTTGCCCGTGGCGCCGGTCAAGGCGGCTGAATCGGCTGTTTCGGCTCCGACCGCGGTTGCATCTGCAGTTGCGCCTGCGGCTCCCTCCGCAGGCGCTGCGGTGGCTATGCCGGCTGCGGCGAAGATCATGGCCGAGCAGGGCGTGAATCCGTCTGATGTGGCGGGCACCGGGCGCGGCGGCCGCATTACCAAGGGTGATGCCTTGCAGGCTGCGGCTGCGCCCAAGCCGCCGTCCGTTCCAGCCCCAACGCCCGCGCCGAAACCGGCGCCGAAACCGGCGCCCGCTGCGGCCGCAATGCCCTCGCTCACCATCCCCGCGTTGCAGCCGGTGGAGGCCGATCTCGATCTCGCCGCCTACACCGACCGGCCCGAACAGCGCGTGCCGATGAGCCGCCTGCGCGCGCGCATCGCCGAGCGGCTGCTGCAGTCGCAGGCCACCAATGCCATCCTCACCACCTTCAACGAAGTGAACATGAAGCCGGTGATCGACATGCGCAATCTGTACAAAGACAAGTTCGAGAAGCAACACGGCGTGAAGCTGGGTTTCATGAGCTTTTTTGTGCGCGCCGCGGTGCATGCGCTGCGCAAGTTCCCTCTGCTCAACGCCTCGATCGACGGCAATGACATCGTCTATCACGGCTACTTCGACATCGGCATCGCCGTGGGCAGTCCGCGCGGGCTGGTGGTGCCCATTCTGCGCAATGCCGATCAGATGAGTTTTGCCGACATCGAAAAAGCCATCGCCGATTTTGGCGCCAAGGCGCGTGACGGCAAGCTGACCATCGAGGAGCTCACCGGCGGCACCTTCTCCATCAGCAACGGCGGGGTGTTCGGCTCGATGCTGTCCACGCCCATCATCAACCCGCCGCAGTCGGCCATTCTGGGCATCCACGCCACCAAAGACCGGCCCGTGGTCGAAGACGGTCAGATCGTGATTCGCCCGATGAACTACCTGGCGCTGAGCTACGACCACCGCCTGATCGACGGCCGCGAAGCGGTGCTGAGTCTGGTGGCGATGAAAGAGGCGCTCGAAGACCCGGCGCGTCTGCTGCTCGATCTTTGATCCGGGCGCCAAGCCAAGGCTTCATCCGCTTATTCGCGTCGACGCGCCGCGTGCGCGCAACCAGGAAACCATCATGTCTTCGGAATTTGATCTCATCGTCATCGGCGCTGGCCCTGGCGGCTATATCGCTGCCATCCGCGCCGCTCAACTGGGCCTAAACGTGGCCTGCATCGACGCCTGGCGCAATGCCCAGGGCGGCCCTGCGCCGGGCGGCACCTGTACCAATATCGGCTGCATTCCCTCCAAGGCGCTGTTGCAGTCGAGCGAGCATTTCGAGCAGGCGGGGCACGATTTCGCCGCGCATGGCATTGGCGTGAGCGGCCTGTCCATCGATGTGCCCGTCATGCAGCAGCGCAAGGCCCAAGTGGTCAAGCAGAACAACGAAGGCATCCTCTACCTGTTCAAGAAGAACAAGGTCACGTTTTTCCACGGCACAGCCGCGTTCAAAGGCGGCAACGCCGACGCCGGATGGCAGGTCGCGGTGACCGGCAAGGACGCCGAGCAGGTGCTGTCGGCCAAGCAGATCATCGTGGCGACCGGCTCGGTGCCGCGCAGTCTGCCCGGTCTGGACTTCGATGAGCAGCGCGTGCTGTCCAACGACGGCGCGCTGGCCATCGACGCTGTGCCCAAGACGCTGGGCGTGATCGGCGCCGGGGTGATCGGGCTGGAGACGGGCAGCGTGTGGCGCCGCCTTGGTGCGCAAGTCACCCTGCTCGAAGCCATGCCCGACTTTCTCGCCGCCGCCGATGCGCAGATCGCCAAAGAGGCGCTCAAGCAGTTCACCAAACAGGGGCTGGCGATTCATCTGGGCGCGAAGATCACGGCGACCAAGGTGCTGAAAAACGGGGTGACCGTCGATTGGACCAACGCCAAAGGCGAAGCGCAGACGCTCAAGGTCGAGCGGCTCATCGTCTCCGTCGGCCGCAAGCCGAATACCGACTCGCTCGGTGCACAAACTATCGGCCTGCAACTCGACGAGCGCGGCTTCATTCAGGTGGACGCCGACTGCCGCACTAACCTGCCGGGCATCTGGGCGGTGGGTGATGTGGTGCGCGGCCCCATGCTGGCGCACAAGGCCGAGGAAGAGGGCGTGGCCGTGGCCGAGCGCATCGCCGGGCAGAAACCGCACGTCGATTTCAACACCGTGCCCTGGGTGATTTACACCGCGCCCGAAATCGCCTGGGTCGGACAAACCGAGCAGCAGCTCAAGGCCGCAGGCCGCGCTTACAAGGCGGGAAGTTTTCCCTTCATGGCCAATGGCCGTGCCCGTGCCCTGGGTGACACCACCGGATTCGTCAAAATGCTGGCCGATGCGCAGACCGATGAAATTCTCGGCGTGCACATCATCGGCCCGATGGCCTCGGAGCTGATCGCCGAGGCTGCCGTGGCGATGGAATTCAAGGCCGCCAGCGAAGACATCGCCCGCATCTGCCACGCGCACCCCACGCTGTCGGAGAGCCTGAAGGAAGCGGCGCTGGGCGTTGCCGGCCGCACGCTGAACTTCTGATCGGCAGCGCATGAATGTCACCGAGTATTTCGAGCAATCCCTGAGTGAGAGAGGCTTTACCGCGGATGCCGCCCAGCGCGCGGGCGTGGCCCGTCTGCAGCAGTGTTACGACGAATGGGTCGAGTACAAGTCGCGCCGGTCGAGCGCCATTCGCCGGGCCCTGGTGCACCCCGAACTGCCGCGCGGGGTTTACCTCTACGGCGGCGTGGGGCGGGGCAAGTCGATGCTGATGGATGCGTTTTTTGTCACCGTGCCGCTGCTGCGCAAAACGCGGCTGCACTTCCACGAGTTCATGCACGAGGTGCAGCGCGAAATGGCCGCATTGCAGGGCACGGTCGATCCGCTGACCGAGCTTTCCAAACGCATTGCGCGGCGCTTCAGATTGATCTGTTTCGACGAGTTTCACATCAGCGATGTGACCGATGCCATGATCCTGCATCGCCTGCTCGACGGGTTGTTCGATCATGGGGTGCAAATGGTTGCCACCTCCAACTTTCATCCCGACGATCTTTATCCTGACGGTCTGCACCGCGACCGCATACTGCCCGCCATCGAACTCATTAAACAAAAAATGGATGTGGTCAAAATCGATGCCGGTGTGGACTATCGCCACAAAGCCCTGCGCGAACTCAACCTCTACATCACCCCGCTGGGAGACGAGGCGCAAGCCCGCATGGAACAGGCCTTCGAGCGTATGGCTTCCAGCACCGAAGAAGACCCGGTGCTGACCATCGAAGGCCGCGAAGTGCAGGCGCTGCAGCGGGCCGGCGGCGTAGTGTGGTTCAGCTTTCACGAACTCTGCGAAACCCCGCGTTCGCAAAACGACTACCTCGAACTCGCCAGCCGCTTTCACACCGTGCTGCTGTCCGACGTGCCGCTGATGACCGAAGACATGGCCAGCGCCGCGCGTCGCTTCACCCTGCTGGTGGACGTGCTGTACGACCGTCGCATCAAACTGATTCTGTCAGCCGCCGTGCCGCCCGAGCAGCTTTATGTGCACGGGCCGCTCGACTATGAATTCACCCGCACCGTTTCGCGCCTGAACGAAATGCAGAGCGCCGAGTATTTGCGCGAGGGGCGGCGCCAGGGCGAGGCCACGCTGGTATGAACGTCTTCCAAAAGGTTTTCCCAGTCGGGTGGGTGCTGATGGCTTGCCTAGGTTCGAGCGCTGCCCTGGCGGCGGCGCAACCCACCCCGGCTCAAGACGCTGCGCAACAAGTGGTCTTGCAGCAGCAGCGCGCGCAGGTGCAGGCGGAGTACGCGGCGCAGCGCGGCGCCTGTCTGCAGCGCTTTTTTGTCAACGACTGCCTCGACGCGGCACGCGAGAAGGAGCGTGCCGCACTGGCCCCCATCGACACCGATCTGCAGGCCATTGCATTGCGCGGCCGCCTGCGCGCTGCCGAAGACGAACTCCGCCGGGTGCAGGCGAATAGGGCCGCCTCACAGCGCGGACAGCCCGACCGCGCACAAGCCGAGCAGCAGAGCGCGGCGCGCGAAGCCGACCTTGCACAGCGACAGCAGCGGGCCGCCCGACAAGCAGCCCAAAACACAGCACATTCCGCAGCACAGGCCGCTGCAGCGCCGCCGAAGACGCCTGCCACCGCCGCTGCGCCCGTGCCCACGCCTGCGGGGCGCCTGTTTCCGGCCCCAGCGCCGCAAAGCCAGATGAGCCCGGCGCAGCGCGCGGCGGAGGTCAAGCAGGCGGAGGCCGACTTCGCCGCCAAGCAAAAGGCCTACGCCGAGAAGCAGGCCGAGCAGGCGCGCCAGAATGCCGCCAAGCCGTCGGCAGCGCCGTTGCCGGTGCCGCCACCCAGCGCACCGTAGAAGAGCACGCGGGTGCGGCGGGCTACCATGCCCGCCTGTTCATTCGGGCCCTTCGGGCTATAGCGCATGTTGATTGAATCTCCTCTTATCGCGGCGTTCACGCACCAATCCCCAGAGCAACTGCGGCTGCAGATCGGCATTCTGCTGGGCGTTGTGGCGCTGGGTGTGCTGCTGGGCTCGGCGCTTGAAAAGCAGGTGCGCAAGCTGCCCAACTGGAAGACGGCGTTTCGCGCGACCTGGCGCTACGGCCTGGGATTTCCTGCGGTGGCTTTGCTGGCGCTGGTTCTGGTGCGGCATGGTTCGCATCTGCTGCTCAAACTGCCGCTGCTCAAACTGGCGCTGCCGGTGCTGGCGGTGCTGCTGCTGGTACGTCTGGCCGGTTCCGTCGCAAGGCAACGGTTTTCCAAGGATGGCGGCGTGCACTATCTGGTGCGGGTGGTCAGTATCGGCCTGTGGGTGACGCTGGCGCTGCATCTGGCGGGTGTGCTGCCTGAAATTCACGAAGCGCTCGATGCGCTGTCGATCTCCCTGGGTAGTCAGCGCCTTTCCGGCTGGACCTTGCTCAAGGGCGCGGCGTCCATCGCCGTCACGCTGCTGCTGGCGCTGTGGGTTTCTTCGCTGCTGGAATCGCGGCTGATGCGCTCGCCGCTGGACGCCAGCCTGCGTCTGGTGTTCACCCGGCTGCTGCGGTCGGTGGTGCTGTTGGTGGCCATCCTCACCGCCTTGCAGATGGTGGGCATCGATCTCACCGTGCTCAGCGTGTTCGGTGGTGCCTTGGGCGTCGGCCTCGGTCTGGGTTTGCAGAAAATCGCAGCCAACTACGTCTCGGGCTTTGTCATTCTGCTCGAGCGCAGTCTGCGTGTGGGCGACAACGTGCGGGTGGAGACTTTTCAGGGTCAGATCATCGACATCAAGACCCGTTACACCCTGGTGCGCAGTGCCGGGGGCACGGACTCCATCGTGCCCAACGAAATGCTGATCGCCAACCGCATCGAAAACCTCTCGTATAACGACCCCAACGTCTGGCTCTCGACCACGGTGGGCGTGTCGTACGACACCGACGTTGAAAAGGCGCTGGTGCTCATCAAAGAGGCGGCGCAGTCCGTGCCTCGCGTCTTGCAAAGCCCCGGCCCGAGCGCGGTACTCGATGCGTTTGGCGAAAGCGCCATCAACATCACCGTGGGCTACTGGATTGCCGACCCGGAACACGGCACACTGGGCGTGCGCGGCCAGGTCAATCTCGCCATCTGGCATGCGCTCAAACAAAACGGGATCGAGATTCCGTTTCCGCAGCGGGTTTTGCAGTGGGCGCCAGGCAAGGAGCCAGCCGCGCAGGCTGCAGAGCGCCAATAGCGAGCGCAGGCTCCCAACGCAAGGTCTGCGAAAGGCGTCTGCTGCAGCATGTTGTCGAGACAAGGAGACCGATATGCAAGACGCCGACCTCACCCCCAATCGCGCCAACCACGCGCCGCTCACGCCGCTGATCTTTCTGGATCATGCCGCCGACCTTTATCCGCAGCGCTTGGCCGTTCTTCACGGCAGCCTGCAGCGCAACTGGGCGCAGACGCGTGAGCGTTGCCGACGGTTGGCATCGGCCCTGGTGCGACGGGGCCTGCAGCGCGGGGATGTGGTGGCGGTCATGCTGCCCAATGTGCCGACCATGGTGGAAGCGCATTTCGGCGTGCCCATGGCCGGGCTGGTGCTCAACACCCTCAACACCCGGCTCGACGCCGAGGCGCTGGCCTACATGCTGTTGCACGGCGGCGCCAAGGCCGTGCTGGTCGACCCTGAACTGGCGGCCGTGATGCAGCGGGCCGTGGCGCTCGCGGTGGAGCAAGGTCTGGCGCCGCCGCTGGTGATCGACGTGCCCGATCCGGAGTTCGTGCCCGGCGGCCAAGGCATCGGCATGCTGAATTATGAGGCGCTGCTCGCAGAAGGTCTGGCGAGCGAGGCGTTGCCCGATGTGGCCGACGAGTGGGATTCGATCTCCTTGAATTACACCTCCGGCACGACCGGCAAACCGAAGGGCGTGGTGTACTCCCATCGCGGCGCGTATGTGAATGCGGTGTCCAATATTCTCGAATGGGACATGCCCAAGCACCCGGTCTATCTGTGGACCCTGCCCATGTTTCATTGCAACGGCTGGTGCTTTCCGTGGACGGTGGCCGCGCGGGCCGGGGTCAACGTCTGTCTGCGCAAGGTCGAGGCGCAGGCCATTTTCGATCGCATCCGAAGCGCGGGTGTAACGCATTACTGCGGCGCCCCGATCGTCCACAATCTGCTGGTCAATGCACCCGCCGAGATGAAAGCCGGCATTCACCACGCGGTGCGGGCCATGGTCGCCGGCGCCGCGCCACCCGCGGCGCTGATCGAGGGGCTCGAAGCCATGGGTTTCGACCTGACTCACACCTACGGCCTCACCGAGGTGTATGGCCCGGCGACGGTTTGCGCCAAACAGGAGTCCTGGACTGAGCTGCCGCTGCCCGAGCGCGCGCGTTTGAATGCGCGGCAGGGCGTGCGCTATCACCTGCAGAATGCCGCGACCGTGCGGAACTCAGACACCCTGGAAGAAGTGCCGCACGATGGGCAAACCCTGGGCGAAATCATGTTTCGCGGCAACATCATGATGAAAGGCTATCTGGGCAACCCCGAGGCGACCGAGCAGGCTTTTCATGGCGGTTGGTTTCACAGCGGCGACCTCGCGGTGGTCGATCCCGATGGCTACATCAAGATCAAGGATCGCAGCAAGGACGTCATTATTTCGGGCGGGGAAAACATCTCCAGCATCGAAGTCGAAGACGTGCTTTACCGTCACCCCGCTGTGCTGGTGGCCGCCGTGGTGGCCATGCCCGATCCGAAATGGGGCGAGAGTCCCTGCGCGTTTGTCGAACTCAAGCAAGGCCGAACGGCGACCGAAGAAGAAATCATCGCGTTCTGCAAAGCTCACCTCGCAGGCTTCAAAACGCCGCGCAAAGTGGTGTTTGGCGAGGTGCCCAAAACGTCCACCGGCAAGATTCAGAAATACGCCTTGCGCGCACAGGCGCATTCCCGCGAGGCGATTGATCTGTAGATTGATCTGTAGAAATCCGCGTTGAAAGCGGCCCTTCCTGATTCCGCCAAAGGTAATGGGCCCTTTGCGCGGGGCTTGATTTGCGGCCGCGTCCGTCGTTACACTGCCAAAAACGAACGGTCGTTCTATTATGGGTCGGTCGGCCCGTTCAGATCAGGGCGCTGCCTATACTGACCCCACACAACAAACCCTACTGGAGCAATTGCATGAAAGTGCTGGTCGCGGTCAAGCGCGTGGTGGATTACAACGTCAAGGTGCGGGTCAAGTCGGATGGCAGCGGCATCGATACCGCCGGTGTGAAGATGAGCATGAACCCGTTTGACGAAATCGCCGTGGAAGAAGCGGTGCGGCTCAAGGAAAAGGGCGCAGCGACCGAAATCGTCGCGGTGAGTTGTGGTGTAGCCGCCTGCGGCGAGACCCTGCGCACCGCCATGGCGATCGGCGCCGACCGCGGTGTGCTGGTGGAAAGCGAGGCTGTGTTGCAGCCCCTGGCTGTGGCTAAGCTGCTCAAGGCTGTGGTCGAGAAAGAGGGTGCGCAGTTGGTCATTCTGGGCAAGCAGGCCATCGATGACGATTCCAACCAGACCGGGCAGATGCTGGCTGCTCTGCTGGGCTGGTCGCAGGCTACCTTTGCGTCCAAGGTCGAACTCGACGGCACGCTGGCGAAAGTCACCCGCGAGGTGGATGGCGGTCTGGAGACGATCGCGGTCAAGCTGCCCGCCGTCATCACCACCGACCTGCGGCTCAACGAGCCGCGCTACGTTACTCTGCCCAACATCATGAAGGCGAAGAAAAAGCCGATTGATACCCTCAAGCCGGAAGAACTGGGCGTGGATGTGAGCCCGCGACTCAAAACGCTGAAGGTTGCCGAACCGCCCAAGCGCGGCGCGGGCGTGAAGGTGCCCGATGTCGCCACGCTGGTCGCTCGTCTGAAGACCGAGGCTAAGGTCATCTGACCTGCCTGCCCTGAGCGGCTTTCCGCAAGCAACCCATTCGAGGATTTTTCCATGACCGCACTCGTCATTGCCGAACACGACAACCAGGTTCTCAAACCCTCCACCCTCAACACCATTGCCGCCGCGCTGCTGTGCGATCCGCAAGTGCATGTGCTCGTTGCCGGACGAAACTGCGCAGCGGTTGCCCAGGCTGCCGCGCAGGCTGTCGGCGTGAGCAAGGTGTTGTGCGCCGACGCGCCGCAACTCGCCGCGGGCCTGGCGGAAGCCAGCGCTGCGCAAGTGCTGGCTTTGGCGCCGTCCTACAGCCACATCCTGGCGCCGGCCACGGCCTTCGGCAAAAACATCGCCCCGCGCGTGGCGGCCCTGCTCGATGTGGCGCAGGTTTCCGACATCATTCATGTGCATAGCCCTGATACTTTCGATCGCCCCATCTACGCTGGCAACGCCATTGCCACGGTGCAAAGCAGCGACAAGATCTTGGTCATCACCGTGCGCACCACGGGCTTCGACCCGGTGGCCGCGACCGGCGGCACGGCCGAGGTGAGCAGCGTTGAAGCCGTGGCCGATGCCGGGCTGTCCAGCCTGGTCGGGCGCGAAACCACCAAGAGCGAGCGGCCGGAACTCACGGCGGCGAAGATCATCGTCTCCGGCGGGCGCGGCCTGGGCAGCAAGGAAAACTTCGAGGCCGTGATGACCCCGCTGGCCGACAAACTCGGCGCCGCGATGGGCGCCAGCCGCGCTGCGGTCGATGCGGGCTATGCCCCCAACGACTGGCAGGTGGGGCAAACCGGCAAGATCGTCGCGCCGCAACTCTATGTGGCCGTGGGTATATCCGGCGCCATCCAGCATCTGGCCGGTATGAAAGACAGCAAGGTCATCGTCGCTATCAACAAGGACGAAGAAGCGCCGATCTTCGGCGTGGCCGATTACGGTCTGGTGGCCGATTTGTTCACTGCCGTGCCGGAAATGGTCAAGCAGATTTGAGGCTTAAACCCCGCCCGTTCACAACGTGTTGACACCCGACGACAGCCGCGCAGACGGCTGCTCCACAAACATCCCCAGACGGAGACTCGCATGAGCTATACCGCCCCCATCCGCGACATGATGTTCGACCTCGAACATCTCGCAGGCCTGGAGTCCATTTCCAAACTGCCAGGCTTCGAGGACGCCACCCCCGACACGGCGGCCGCAGTGCTGGAGGAATGCGGCAAATTCAACCGCGATGTGATCGCCCCGCTGAACCGCGAGGGCGACCTCCATCCCAGTGCCTGGGCAGACGGCAAGGTGACGACCACCCCGGGGTTCAAGCAGGCGTTCCGGCAATTCGTCGATGGCGGCTGGCAAGGGCTGCAGCATTCGGCTGAATTTGGCGGGCAGGGTTTGCCCAAAAGCATCTCGGCGGCCTGCACCGAAATGCTCAACAGCGCCAACCTCAGTTTCGCGCTGTGCCCGCTCTTGTCAGACGGCGCCATCGAAGCCTTGCTCACCGCGGGTACCGATGCGCAGAAGCAGCGCTACATCCCCAAGCTGATCTCGGGCGAGTGGACGGGCACCATGAACCTCACCGAGCCGCAGGCGGGCTCTGATTTGGCGCTGGTGCGCAGCCGCGCCGAGCCTCAGGGCGACGGAACTTACCGGCTGTTCGGCCAGAAAATTTACATCACTTACGGCGAGCACGACATGGCGGACAACATCGTCCACCTGGTGCTGGCCCGCCTGCCGGATGCACCGGCCGGGGTCAAGGGCATTTCGCTGTTCATCGTGCCCAAGGTGCTGGAAGACGGGCGGCGCAACGACGTTTGGTGCGCCTCTATCGAACACAAGCTGGGCATCAAGGCTAGCCCGACGGCGGTGCTGATTTACGGCGACGGCAAGGGCGAGGTGGGAACCGGCGCGATTGGCGAGCTGGTGGGCGAGGCCAATCGCGGGCTGGAATACATGTTCATCATGATGAACGCGGCCCGCTACGCCGTGGGCCTGCAGGGCATTGCCGTAGCCGAGCGGGCTTACCAAAAGGCGGTGGCCTATGCCAAGGATCGGGTGCAGTCGCGCCCGGTGGACGGCAGCGCGGCGCAGTCGGTGAGCATCGTGCATCACCCCGATGTGCGCCGCATGCTCATGACCATGCGCGCGCTCACCGAGGGCTGCCGCGCGCTCGCGCTGGTGGCCGCGAGTCTGCACGACGTGGGCCGCGCCCATCCCGATGCCGGGCAGCGCGCTGCGCACGAGGCGGCCTACGAGTTTCTGGTGCCGCTGGTCAAGGGCTACTCGACAGAGATGAGCATCGAGGTGGCGAGCCTGGGCGTGCAGGTGCACGGCGGCATGGGCTTCATCGAAGAGACGGGGGCGGCCCAGTATTACCGCGACGCCCGCATTCTCACTATCTACGAGGGCACCACGGCCATCCAGGCCAATGATCTGGTGGGACGCAAGACGGTGCGCGATGGCGGCGCCCTGGCGCTGCACTTCGCCGCGCGGGTGAGCAAGGTCGAAGAAGCACTCACGGCCACGGGCGATGCGCAGGCCGTGGCCATGGCCGGCCAGCTGCGGCAAGCCCGCGAAGCGTATTCGCAGGTGGTGGCGTTTGTCGCGGCGCACGGCAAGTCCGACCCCAACGCGGTGTTCGTGGGCAGCGTGCCTTATCTGATGCTGGCGGGCAACCTGATGGCCGGTTGGCAGATGGCGCAAAGCTGGCTGGCCACGCGCGACCTTCCGGCGGATGAAGCCGCCTTCGCCCAAGCCAAACGGGCCACCGCTGCGTTTTACTGCGCCCACATCCTGCCGCGCTGCGGCGGTTTGCGCGACGCAGTCTTGAGTGGCGCCGACAGCGTGATGGCCCTGCCGGTGGAGGCGTTCTGAGATGAGTCTGCCCGCCATTCTTTCCAAGCTGCGGCTGCCTGTCATCGGCTCGCCGCTGTTCATCATCTCCAATCCCAAGTTGGTGATTGCGCAATGCACCGCGGGCATCGTCGGCAGTTTTCCCGCGCTGAATGCCCGCCCGGCGTCGCAGCTCGACGAATGGCTGGCCGAAATCAC